>CAYWNE010000022.1:0-39768 GCA_964459555.1 uncultured Burkholderiaceae bacterium
CTCGAACATCACGCATATATTGATGCTGAATCTCCGAACAAAACAACACCATTGATGATGGCAGCGCGAAAAGGTGATTTGCCTGCGGTCAAACTTTTAGTGCAAGAGGGAGCAGACCTCGACCTTAAGAATATGCTTGGGTTGACGGCTATCGACTTTGCACGCGACGCCAATATGCGAGACGTGCTACATTATCTTGAAAAAAGATTGAACGAAAAACGCTGAAACTCTCAGTCTCGTTGCTAGCCTGAACGTATTTATCATGCCGTGTTTCGATACTTGAACGTGGATCGATTCTGGAGTTGGGAAAGGCCACTGGCCTATCGTCGTTTGTAGCGATGTTTTTGCTGGCGATTCAACGCCAACATCTCATGATGAAGGAAAGCTTTGTGAATAGACAAGTGATCCCCGATCAATATCGCACCAGTCTTCCTATCTTGGTATCAGGTGTAACAGGTTTGTTGCTGGCTTGTTCTAGTCCTGAACCTCGCCTTGTCTCGGTACCTGAGAAAGTCGAAAACAAGCTCGTATCAAAGACTCAGCCACCCACTGACGATCTGGCTGTTGCACCTCGCATTTCGAAAGCGACTTCTCTGAAAGCATATCAACGCGAAATCGCAGTCCATATTTCGCAGCACAATTCCGATAAGATTTACGTGACCAATCCGCAGGCAATGCTGCGTTCCGTCATCGTTATTAAATTCTCCATCGATGCCAAAGGTGTCATCATATCGCGCGACATGTTGCGCAGTAATCGCGATAGTGAAACAGAAAAAATAGCAATGCAAAGCTTGCTACGATTACCTCCTTTGCCAGTGCCACCATCTACTCTACTAAAACAAGGTAAATTAGAGTTGATTGAAACGTGGTTGTTTAATAGTGATGGACGGTTTCAATTGCGAACGATCGCATTACCGCAGCTTGGTGAGTAAGCTTTAACACTCCTCGGTCTCACACGTCTATCACCAATAAGTCTCGACCACAGACGATTTCGCCGTCAAAGAATGGACGCACACCATCGATCCACATTTGTTCGCTGATACTCGTATCACCACCTGGAACGAAATGCGACAGAACTAGTTTCTTGACCTTAGCCTCGCGCGCGACCCGACCGACTTGTTCAAAGGTGCTATGGCTATCAAGTAAGTGTTGTTTCAGACGCGTCGCTTGTGGCTCACTCGCCAGCAACTTATCGAGTGCTGCGGCATGCATTACTTCATGCACTAAAATGTCTGCATTCTCAGCCAGCTTAACCAAATTGGCTGAATAGCTGGTATCGCCTGAAATGACGATCGATTTGCCTTTGTGGTCGAAACGATAGGCGTATGCCCGACGGATAGGTGGATGCACGACTTGAGCTGCGGTAACTCGAGTCTTTCCGTCATCCATGATTAGTCCATCGTCTTCAACTTCATGCGGGTAAATCATCTTGACCAAGTTTTGACGACCCTCATCTTTTATCCTCGTATGAATGTCAAAGGCGTTCATTTCCAGAAACAGCTTAGTCATACGGTTTAGCGGACGTGGCCCGTAAGTGTCGATACGGTGATTAAGGTCGGCGGCCCATGCCAACAGCATCAGATTGCCATAGTCTGCATTATGGTCAGAGTGGTGATGGGTGATGAAAATATGTCTCAGACTCCCGAGTGAGAGCCCAGCTTTGACGAACTGTTGAGCCACACCGTTACCGCAATCGACCACAAACGCTTCGCCATCGATCATAATCACCTGTGAAGGTGCCGCTCTATTTTTTTTGGGAGTTGGCCCTCCTGCGGTTCCGAGCAAAACTAAACGCATGCCATGATCTTGTTGGAGGACTTGGGTGGGAGATTGGGGGCCTGCCTTAGCCAAGTTAAGAACGCCGAATGAAGTGCTTAGTGCAAGTCCTGCTTGTATAAATTGGCGTCGAGTAGCCTGCGTCTTTTTCATAGGGTAGATGTGGGTTGATTGAATCAATTTTTTTGACAAGCTCGATTGCACACAACTTGGCCGCTCGGAAAGTATTTTAAAGTAGTCATTCATAAGAGGCAATTTACTTAGTTTCTCTATGAACAAAAAGGGTGAGCTTTACCAAAAACCTTGATTTTTCTTGGTTCTATCTCTGTTTTTTGGGTTTTATCGGAAAGCGAAGGAAGAACGAGCAAGCATGTTCTAAGCTTGCAGCAAGTTCATCCACGAGGAGTCTATATGTTTGCTAGCTTTTTTTTCTTGTTGCGTACCGCGATCGCTTGGGGCGCGTTGTGCATGCTGGTAGTGCTGTTCATCTTTGAAGGTATTATCCGAAAAGGTCCGCCTGATGGCATTCTCGTGCTTGTTCTGGCGATTGTTCTGATGGCTGTCGTCGCAGCATTTACGCATATCCGTCGTGTTCGTTTAATCGATCAAACCGTCAATTCGACCACGCTCGCGAATCGTCATCGTCGCGTCATTGATCTACCATTGAGTGCGGATGAAGCCTTTGAACTTTTGCAAACTGCTGTTTCTGAATTTCCTGGCGCCGAGCATGTTGAAGCGGCGAAAAACAGTTTGCAGGTCAGGGCGAAGATTAAGCGCAATGAATTGTACTACCCAGATTTGACTACCCATCACAGTCTACGTTGGTTAGCAAGCGGCGATAACCAAATTTACGCAACCGTTTCCCCCGGCTCAGAGTCATGTTCAGTGACCCTGATTTGTGAGCCTATGAGTCCCGCGTGGCGAGATTTTTTCATTCTCGACCAAGGCAGCAATCTAGACAATGTTCAAGCCTTCACCCGTGCCTTAATGCGTCGCCTTGGCGATATGCGCAATAGGGAGCGCGAAACTGTTAAACAAACGATGACAGAGAAGGAACTCTCGGTCGCCAAGCTCAATCTTCTACACGCGCAGGTCGAACCGCATTTTCTCTACAACAGTCTTGCCAGTGCGCAGCTTCTAACGCGATCAGATCCAGCGAAAGCTGATGAAATGATCGGCAATTTGATTACTTATTTGCGTCACTCGCTTCCCCGCACAGAAGACTCACCATCAACCATCGGCGAGGAGTTAGAAAGAACCCGTGCCTACCTCGATATCATGAAAATTCGCATGGGTTCGCGCTTGAATGTGCAATATGAAATTCCTGATTATCTCAAGCCCGTACTATTCCCCAGCATGATGTTGCAGACCCTTGTTGAGAATGCGATTAAGCATGGTTTGGAACCAAAGACTGGTGGCGGCACCATTTGGATTTTGGCGCGCGCCCATGAAAACACGGTTGCCGTGACGGTTGCTGATGATGGAAGAGGTTTTAGCGCCGAGAGTGCGGGCACGGGTATCGGCCTTCGCAATGTTCGCGAACGCTTGCGTCTTGCTTATGGCAACTCCGCCCATTTTTCCATCGTTGCTAATTTTCCCAACGGCGTGGCAGCGACGATCACCGTACCAACGAGTTTCATGCAAGGAGAATCATCATGATGCGCTGCGTTGTAGCAGAAGATGAGAGCCTTTTGCGTGAGGCGCTCATTTCGCAATTGCAGAAGGCTTGGCCTGAGCTGGAAATTCTGGCCGCTTGCGATGATGGCGCGAGCGCCTTGGAGGAAATCAGCGCTCATCAACCAGATGTGGCATTTCTCGATATTCGAATGCCCGGCCTCACTGGAATTGAGATCGCCGCGGCGATGCGTGAAGTGAGTCCCGCGACCCAGATCGTATTCGTCACGGCCTACGATCAATATGCGATTGACGCATTTGACAAAGGCGCGGTGGACTACTTGTTAAAACCGGTGGCTTATGACCGCTTAGTGTCAACGATAGAACGCCTCAAACAACGCGCGCATAGCCACGATGCGCAGCAGCATGCTTTGAGTGCTGTTACCGATCTGCTTGGAAAACTTGGCGCTCAAGGTTTAGGGCTGCAGTTGCCACGTCAAAAAGAAGCCTTGGTCTGGTTGACTGCCAGTTCGGGTACTGAAACTAAATTGATCATGGTTGATGATGTTGCCTACTTTAAAGCAGACAACAAATATACTGTCGTCATGACAGCGGAAGGCGAGTCTTTGCTGCGCAAACCAATACGTGAACTATTGGATGTACTTGATCCGCAAATGTTCAAGCAAATTCATCGCTCGACCATCGTCAATTTTCGTGCCATCGCCTCGGTGGCTCGCGACGAAGGCGGCAAGGGAATTGTACGATTGAAAAATCGCCCCGAGACACTCAGTGTCAGCCAACCCTTTATGATCTTGTTCCGCAATATGTGAGGCTAACATGCGTGAGTTTCATGATGGATCGTCATTGTCTGTTGACAATGAGGAGGAGCTGACTCGTCGCAAGTGGGTGCGAACACCTCCAAACAACACTGACGGCGATAGTCAAAGTTCTAGCAACACTTGGCGCGAGCGTGTCACTGAAGGTCTTGCACGTTTTCTAGCACTATCTGCTGCTGTCGATTATCAAGACCTGCAACACAAGCGCGACGATGGTCGATACCAGTTTTCGCGCGGTCGATACAAATACTACGGGCTAGGTAGCCTCGTCATCTTCTTCGCATTCTTCTCTGCTTATGGCATGGGGCATATGCTATCGACCATGGCGGATATGACTTGGTACGGCGCATGCATTGCGGGCCTCGTTTGGGGTGTCTTTCAATGGTGTCTTGAACGGCAAATGCTGATCAGCATTCAAACCGATGCCGTATGGTGGAAAAAGGCGATCGGTTTGATCTGGCGTAGTGGGCTCGCATTGATGTCGGCATCAGTGATGGTCTATCCCTTTTTCGTACAAAGCAATCGCGCTGAAATTGATGTGCGCATCGGCGAGATCACACAGCATCGTTTGCTCGAGACTAAAACAAGTAGCGAAGCCATCGCAGATCTACCACGCCTCCAACAAACAGCATCAGAGCAACAGCAAAGCATGGCCCAACTCGAGAAAGCAAGTGTGAGTGCGGCACCGGATATCGCCGTATTTCAACAACGCGCTAAACTCTGTTGGCAGCGTTTTCAAAAAAGTGAGAAAGATTGGGATGCACAAGTTCGTGAACTTAGACGAAGCAATCAGACTGTGACTGACTCCGTGCTGCCGCAAACTTCTAGCAGTGCGAAAATCACTGCAATCATCGAAAAGAAAACGCTGGCACGTGAGCAATGCCAACTTGCCGAAAACGCCGTCAACAAGCGCAATGCAGAATGGCGTCAGCAAAAAACGCGCGAACTCAATGCAGTACAGACCCAGTATCAAACTACACTCGATAATAGCCAGCAAGCGCAGAAGAAAAGAGCCACTTTATTCGATGCGCAAGCAGAGCGCGTGCAACAAAGTGCGCGATCAGGCTTTGCCGCGGATTTCTTTGCAGTCGCGCAGATGGTCATTGACGACCCTTACCGGCGCTTTCAACTTCTGTGGTGGTTGTCTTGGTTTCTCGCCATAGAAATGGTGGCCATTTTGATTAAATTCGGCACCAGCTCTGATCTTGATATGCACCTACAGTTGCAAGAGAAAGCGACGCTCATGCAGCTTGAAAAAGAGGCCAAGCTTCAACAGGAAGCACAAACCAGTGATTACCTTCGACGTTTGGTGCAGTTTCAAGCCGAACAAGCCTATTGGGAGAAACAGGCACCTGAGCGGCTCGCACAAGCGGTGCAAGATGAGTGCGAGGCGGACGCCGCGCTTCGAGCAGAAATACGTCGCTTACAACGGCAATGTGGACGCTCAGTGGCGATGTTGGAAGCCGCATTGCTTGAACTCGAAAGGCTCGACGCGCTTACACAAAAAGCTAAGGCGCGTGGTATGGAAAACGGCGAGGTTAGGCCAAATCCATCCATGCATCGACTTTGCGAGCTCGCCGAGACAGATTTGCAAAAACGCTTGGGCGACGCGCTTACTGCGACTTAGATGCTTTAGACCCTTAAGTATTTAAGATTGCTGTTGCGATTGAGGTGCGCACTGAGAACGAAGTGCTAAACAAGGCAGTTTGCCTCAATCGCAGATACAGTCAAGTATTAGGTCTTAAAGAAACCATGCAGCGCGTCGAGAACCGCATCAGCTTGTTCCGTCATCATCGAATGCCCACATTGTTCAATGATGTGTATGCGCTTATCATTGATCGCATTCGATAGGCTGGCGCTGGCTTTGACGGGCGTCATCATGTCCTGGCGTGCCAACAAAAACAGAGTAGGGCAGCGCACATTTTGTGCTGCGTTCTCACCGTTTTTATACTCATTGCAGGCACTAAAATCGTTGAAGAAAACCTGATCTGGATTGATCGCCGAGATCCTTTGCATCAAACGCATACTTGAATTCATCACTGAGAAACCGGGGCCTGGACAAGAAGGTTTGTGCGCATGGCTGCTGTGAGAGAATATGTTGACCATATCAATCGCGCTTTGCTCGTGGTTCTGCGAAGCGAATAATAAGGCGTCTGATACTTTCATCGGAAACGCAGTGCCAAGCAAAGCCAATTTTTGAATACGTTCAGGTGCCATACTGGCCGCTTCCAGAGCAATCAACGAGCCCATACTATGTCCGGCCAAAAAGGCTTGCTGAACCCCAGCGAGCTCGATGACTTCGAGTACCCATTTCGCCATCAATTCAACGCTATGCAGTGCAGGGCCTTCGCTGCGGCCATGTCCTGGTAGATCAACAGCTAAGACACTGAAACCATGATGTGCAAGATAACGTGATTGCATGGCCCAGACCGAGTGATCATTCTGCGCGCCATGAATCAAGACGATCGTCGGCAAGTTAGGATTGAAAGCCTTTCCGCCGGTGTAGGCGTAGACTTCTTTGTGTTGAATTTGGATATGCATCTTATTTGCCTTTCTGCGCCATTTTTAAGCCACGGTTTAAATCTTCGATGAGATCATCGACATTTTCTAAACCGACAGAAAGTCGTATCGTGCCTTCACCAATACCCGAAGCGGCTAGCTGCTCCGCAGGCACGCGGAAGTGAGTGGTTGATGCTGGATGAATCACTAAAGATTTAGCATCACCAACGTTGGCTAAATGAGAGAAAATTTTGAGCGATTCGACAAAACGTTGACCTGCAGCGCGATCACCTTTTAGATTAAACGAGAAGACCGAGCCGCAGCCTTTCGGCAGTAACGTCTTCGCGAGTTCATAATCAGGATGCGATTCAAGCTCTGGATAGGAGATCGATTCGACCGCAGCGTGCGTCGAAAGGAATTCCACAACGCGACGTGCATTGGCAACGTGACGCTCCATGCGCATCGCTAAAGTTTCTATGCCTTGCAAGATTGTGAACGCATTGTGGGGGCTCATACACGCACCAAAGTCGCGTAAGCCTTCACGACGTGCGCGTAGAGAAAATGCGCCGACCGTCGATTCCTCGCTGAACACCATGCCATGAAAGCCCTCATACGGCTCGCATAGCTCGGCGAAGCGTCCTGTCTTTTCGTAGGCTGCTTGCCAATCGAAGGTCCCGCCATCGACCAAAACACCACCAATCGCAGTGCCGTGTCCACATAAGAACTTAGTGGCCGAATGGAACACCAAGTCCGCTCCGTGTTCAAATGGCTTAAGCAGATAGGGCGTCGTAAAGGTGGAGTCGAGCATCAAAGGCAGATGATGTTCATGTGCGATCTCAGCGACGGCAGGAATATTCAAGACATCAAGCCCAGGGTTGCCGAGCGTCTCTGCAAACAAAACTTTGGTGTTAGGGCGAATCGCATTGCGCCAAGCATCGAGATCGCGTGGGTCGACGAAGCTAGTTTCGATACCAAATCGCTTCAACGTATAGGACAACAGATTGTGAGATCCACCATATAGAGCGCGAGACGCCACAATATGCGAGCCTGCTCCTGCAATCGTCGTCAAACCTAAATGCAGAGCGGCTTGGCCACTCGCGACCGCAATCCCAGCGACGCCGCCTTCCAGCGCAGCCATACGTTCTTCAAGCACGGCATTGGTAGGATTGGTGATACGGCTATAGACATGCCCAGCACGTTCCATATTGAACAATGAAGCCGCATGATCCGAATCGCGAAAGTTGAACGAAGAGGTAAAGTAAATTGGTGTGGCACGCGCACCTGTCGCTGGATCGGCAACGGCACCGGCGTGTAATGAGAGGGTTTCAAACCCTGGGTATTTTGGACCGCTCATAGCTCAGTATTCTCCAAATGTGAATGGCGACATCGTACGCATTGACATCAGATTTGAATAGTCTTGACATGCAAAGCTTGAATGAAAAAGCATCAAATCTTCAAGATAATTGTGTGGATTGCAAAATTCTTGAGCTTGATCACTAGATTTTTATATCGGCATGCGATACATTGATTGCAAGTTCATGCACATGATCAATGGAGGAAGGCGCCATGAAAGTTTCAGAGATTCTGCAGGTCAAAGGGAATATCTTATTTACCATCACACCTGATACATCCATGAAAGAAGCTGTTCATTTCATGGAGGAGAAAGACATTGGTTCCTTGATCGTGATGGAGTTCGGAGATCTGGTGGGTATGCTTACTTTCCGTGAAGTGATACGCGCCGTCGCCAAGAATGGTGGTGAATTGGGCGAAGGCACCGTTCGTAAGTATATGGATGACCATCCTATGACTGTCACGCCTGAAACAGAGGTCAATGAAGTACGGCGTATGATGCTTGAAAAACACTCACGCTATTTACCAGTCATGGATGCAAAAACTTTGATGGGAGTGATTTCATTTTATGACGTCGCCCGCGCCGTTTTAGAAGCGCAAAGTTTCGAAAACAAGATGTTGAAAGCCTATATTCGCGACTGGCCAGTCGAAGACGAGAAGGCGGAATAATTCGATGTGAAAGCCCACAATCTTCTGTGGGCTTTTTTTGAGGGACGGCCGGGATTCGTGTGAAATTCATCAAAAAATACTGTAATTAATTGATTATTATAGGATTTTTGTTTTGTAATTCATTGGTGGAAGTTCTCGTTCGAGATCCAAAGTGTAGTCACCAAAGCGGTTGATATGTTCGGTTCGATATGGTGCCAAACCTGCTAATATTTCCTCACTAATTGGCCACCCCTCTTCCTGCATTTCTTTCAATACGCCTGTCATCGCTTCAACATTATGTAGAATCGCAAGGTTGGCAACCAACTGATTGTATTTAACCACTTTACGTTGTTCATACCGAACATTTTCAGCGATGACTCCTTGATTTCCAAAAAACAGCCATTTGATAAATTGATTAAACTCTTCGCTTTTGTTGGTGGCCGCCTGAATCGTTTTACGTAATTCGACATCACCCAAGTACTTGAGCAAAAATTCGGTACGAACAACTCTGCCCAATTCACGAAACGCGAAATAAAGCTTATTTTTACGACTTGCTGTGCCTAATCGCCTTAAGATAGTCGATGGCGTTATTTTTCCAGCCTTGATAGACAAAGCAATACGTAGCATATCTGGTAGATGCGTTTCGATCAGTTCCCAATTAATAGACTCACTAAATAGTCCATTAATATGCTCATATTTTGCTGTGCGGTCTGGTTTAAAGAAAACCAAACTTTTTAGATTGCGAATTCTCGGCATTAGTTTAATTCCCAACAGGTACGCTAATCCGAAAACAGGTGCGCTTTGTGCATGCGTATCGCCGTGTAGAGTGTCAGGCTGAATGTCAGATTCATTTTTTATTAGTCCATCCAAGATATAGATCGCTTCATAGACGCCGCATGGAATGAAATGGCTAAATAAAGCGATATACATATCTGATACGTGGTAGTAGCCGATGCCACCATACCCACCGTAACGAATGTGATATTCCGACAAAAGGTTTTGTTCGTATAAATTCCATTTCGTTCCATCCGCAGAAGCACTCTTGCCGCTGCCCCAATATTTGGGAAGTAGAAATTTATTATAAGCATTGACTACTTGCACGATCGATTTCTCGATGCGTTCTTCAGTAATATGATGTAGGTTGAGCCATGCAACTTGCTTTCGGGAGATGCCTTTTACAGACCTTGCTGTTTGCGTAGGACCCAAATTGCAACCATAGCAAAACAGTGTCGTCACAAAACGTTTGCGCGGATCGTCGATTTTCGATTCAAAACCAGAAAGAGGACCAAATTGTTTATGCAGATCTAGCCAACTTTCTGATTCCACTAATAAATCTAGGATGTTTTTCTCTGGAAGACGTGACGTTAGTTCTTTGTCGATTTGTTTCAGTGCTTCGGGTTTTTCATTTTTAACATGTTTGCGTACTATGATTTCTGTTCCGTTCAAATCAACATGTTCATTATCAGGAAACCCATGGTCGACAAGTAAAGCCGTATCAGACAGCATCTTCTTGAGACCTGAGGAAAACGCCTTAGCCTCAATCGGAATATTCAACATCGTTCCGTAGTCCATTACTTGCTCTTTATACGTTTCCCAATCAATGAGCTGTGTTCGATGATCGCTGTATTGATCGCTATCAGCAACAAATAAATCTCCAGACTGCAATTCTTGCATCACTTCAGTCAATACACAAAGTTCAAAATACTTGCGATTGACTTCTGCTACTTGCCCTGATCGTTGGCCCGTAACTAATTTACGCCATTTCTCAGGCACCCATCTAAGATTAAGGTTGGCATTGATAATAGATAACCATTCTTTATGGCTCTGTCGATTTTGAAGAATGAATTGAATTGCTTCAGTCAAGGAGCTATCAGCAGTACTCGATTCCAAATTCAATAGTTCAATACAGTTCAAAAGCAATGGACGCTGTGTCTGATAGGGACTTAGTAAAAATGGCAGGTAATTATTCCCAGCATAAGCCATATGTTCTTCACACTCAGCTATCAATAGCTCAGGGTTTTCATGAATCGCGGCGGCTATATTTTTTCCACGCTCTTGGTCGTCCGCCCCTTCTTGAAAGGCCTCGAGCACATCACGTAATTGAGATACTAGTTTCTCAGCTCGTTTTTGATGCTCCAAGTAATAGTCGCGTAGTTGTTCTTCGGCTCCATAATGAATTTTACGTAACTTTCGCACGAACATGTCTACCGCGTCGTCCAACGCTTTGCCCAGTTGCGCGTGGAATAGAACTATCATAAGCGCATAGCGCTTGCTAGGCTTGATCGCTCTCAGATCTGGTGTGTCTAATGCTCGCGCTTCATCCACATACTGGTGATATTTGACAATTGGAATGTGAGAGACAGTTGGAAGCTGCCCCGCCCAACTCTTAAGCCATTTAACGTGTTCGAGATAATACTTAATTTCTGTATTTGTCGGTTTCTTGGGTTCACGCTTAAGTTGCTGCCATCCACTAATCTGATGAACGGGATGCGGTAAGAGCATTGAATCAAATTGTATGATCACTTCAGATCGCAACGATTCTGATAAGGTGCGGAAGTAATTTTCGTTCACCTGATTGCGTACCCTTTGAGCGGTGCGATTAATTCCACTAAATGCAGGTAGTTCAAATCGTTGGCGAATGAGTTCTTCAATAATTACATTTACAATGTCTGCTAAATCTTGTTTTGTCTGTGCAGCATTTTGTGCCGCATTAAGGATGGCAGCGTCTGTATCCTTTGAAATTGGTTTGATTTTCAAATGTCCACGAATTGCCTCCATGAACCGCTGGCGTGTGTTTGACTTCTCAAGCGCCAATAGTTCACGCGTTGCGACCGCTCGAGCTCCAATGCTTTTGGTAAGAAATGCCAAAATTGCCGGTGGTACGTCCGCCAACATTACAAAATACCCTAAGCGCTGAACCGTTTTCAGTAAAACTAGTAGATACAAGCGTCCAGTGATGGTTTTACCAAGGCGTCTTGAGAGTCGGAGCTCCACGTCTGTTGGATTGTAAATGTCCTCAAGTTCTCGTTGTGTGAGATCTGTCTTAAAACGCGGATACGCCGTTTCGTGCACGCTGCTCATTAAAATGACTCGCTGAATAATTAGCCAAAGAAGATCTTTGGCGAAAAATTATGCTTTGTAATTTGTTTCCCGGCAAATAAAACTCTAGTTTTTTAGTGTATTTTCGTAGTGCCAAAAAGACAGTTCGTTTAGGGAGTATCCTATGGATACCATTCGGTATTTCGTTAATCCGAAAACGAACTTATTCACCGTAAATTGATCGTAATTAAAAAGTCTCCACCCTATTTGGGTGACATGACTTTTCTAGTAGTTTGCCTTAAGTTCACATCCCCTAAAAATCATAAAAAGCGAATATCGAACAAGAAAGCTTTCAATTAGTTTGAAGATTATCTTTAACGGATGAGCCGTTAAACCTCGCTATGCCACGCAAACCAACGCCATAAGCATTGAAGCCGAGAGGTTTCCATGACTTTTGGTAATCGAAGTTGTCATGATGATGGCCATGAAAACTCCAACCTACGTTCATCGAGCGTGCCAGTTGGTCGATAGCGGAGAATCCATGGGGATGGCAGCTAGGTGCCTCATGCGTTACTAGAATATCTGCTTTCTGACTAGCTAATGATGCATAGTCAATCGGGAAGATGGTACTGCGATGCTTTCTGGTGAGTCCTCCACGCCACAAGTTACCCTTGCCGCCATGGCGTGCGTAGTCATCTTGCGAATCGAACTTTGGATCATTGGGCGGCATCCACACTTGACCTCTAAAAACACCACCAAGACCGGCAATCCTATACCCGCCAATGTCGACCACGCGGCCATGTAAATTCCGGTCGGCGAATCCTGAGCTAAGTAGATGGTCATAGTCAGCATCAGAATCTGTGTCGTGATTTCCATGAATAAACCAGACTTCCGTCAGGCCGATAATTTCTTGAAGTTCGACTTCTAACGGTCGTTTGGCTTGCAAGTCACCTAAGAAAATAGTCGCGACTGGTCGATATAATTTCACCGCATCAATCACATGCTGAAACTCACCGTGGGTATCCCCGCAAAAAAATAGTTCAACCATTTACTTTTGTGAGAAGCAATTGTTCGTCGACGATATCGACGTTGATAACATCACCTTCATGCCAATCAAGTTTCTCTAGTAATTCCTTGGGGAATTCGACATAGCAATCGCCGCTTCCATCGCCAGCATCGATCAATGTGACTTCCCACTTGCTTAATGAATTATCCCTTAAACTCATGATGATAATCTTGGTGAATTTGCTAACCACCAATTGCTAAACGTGCGCAGATCTTGGTGGCTTGAATCGATATTGTCGAGCTCGGCGCCGAGATTAGGTGTGCCATTCGTTTCCCGAGTGATGAGTGCGCGATGAATGGTCGAAGAAACGCCGCGATGGTAAGGAAGAAAATCATCTACAAAAACGACTGGCTTCAACAAATTTAGCGCTGTCGCTTTGGGGCTCATGGCCCCGGTCGTACCGCTAGTCGCAATGACCCGACGAATAGGAAACCCAAGGTTTGTTAAATTCTCTAATCGTGCATTTTCGAATTTGGACTCAATGGCGCTAACACAAACTAGTTCAAATCCTGCATCGTGCAATTGATTGCAGGCGTGTATTGCACCATCGATTGCAGGAATCGTTCTCCAAAATTCTTCGTTAAAGAAACGTCGAAAATGCACTAGTTCATCGCCTTCTAACTTACGTACATCCCAGCGATCGATCGGCCAATAGGCGTTTGGGTCTTTTAATGCGGGGAGTTGGTTAAATGCTTTCTCCCAAGCGTTGCGATAGGCGGTGTGATAATCTACTAGGACACCATCGGCGTCTAAGGCAAGAATTGGTTTAACCATGTGTCGTCTGCAAAGATTTCAGTAAATTTACTGGTATCTCTATCTTATAGAAAGTCCAAGTCGCATTGCAATTAGTTCTTGCTTGAATTTACCAAAAATATTAATGCTAGTCTCATAGGTATTTGCCAGTGTTGAACGCTCATTAGGGACATGAATATCGGAAGTCAACATAGGCGCTTTCTCGTATGTTCGACCTAAGTCCAAGGTGAGTCCTTGATTGAATGACTTGTTTCTCTCTGTATTGGATTTTTGCGTTACTTCATTCTTAGTTTTTGACATCGAATCAAATTTTACGCTCAAGCCCTCAGGTATTTCTTGCGCTACACGCGTAGCATATTCAATCAAATCTGGCTCAGCTGGCATGTAGAGAAAAGCATCACTCTTTGTTTCATCGTTACTTCGCAATATTCGTCCGAGTACCTGTCGAAAGTGAAGTTCAGTTTTGACTCTGGTCAGATGACAGCACACACGTAGTCTCGGAATGTTTGTACCTTCGCTGATCATGCCAACGGCCACGATCCATTTTTCTGAATTGTGCTTAAACTCGTTGATTGTTTGCTGCGGATCCTCTACCCGATACGTTGCCACATAGGCCTTCTCGCTAAAGCGGTCTTCTAAAATTCTGACAATTTTATTTGCATGTTCCACCGATGCAGCGACAATTAATCCACCGGCATCAGGAATTTGTTTTCTGATGGTGTTTAGCCTACCTGTCGATTTCCCTATCAGATAGGCGATCAGCTCCTCGTTTTCGATTAGCTGTTGGTAAGAACATTTGGAATCTTTGAGTAATTGTCCGAACGACGAATATTTAAAACTCTCACCATTTTGTTTAACGGTCACGTTGTCGTTATCGATCAAGGTAATCTGGGGTGTTCTGCAGACGTTATCCGAGACGGCCTGCGTCAGTCCATAAATATAGTCGCAGTGAATTCGGTTATTTTGACAGTAACGGGACAGCGCAATGGGAATTTGATCTGACCGCCAAGGTGTTCCGGTTAATGCCAACGTATAGGCAGCGCGCCCTTGGATATTTTCAATAATTTTTTGACCCCATGCATTCGCATTTTCTATCCCATCACCCGCACAGTGGTGGATTTCGTCGAAAATGACAAATATGCGGTTGGTCTCAAATAGTGCCCAAAATGATGCATCAAGGTGAAGCATACCTTGATAGGTTAAAGAGCGTCCCTTTGAACCTAGAAGACCATCCATCCGAAAATTAGTATGTGTCGCCAGTGCTAATTTGAAATCAGTCGCTACTGCGACTGAGGGAGAAAAACACAAAACAAGATCTATTTTATTTTCCAGAAAAAGTCTGTTGGCCAGCGTCGATGCCATGATGGTTTTTCCAGCACCGGGTGTTGCTAAACAAAGGAAATGGTTTTCTTTGGTCGCGAATTTTCGCCATGCACGATCAATGCAAGCGGCCTGCCACTTTCTCAGTTTCATGATTAACGAGAACTCAAAGCGATCAGGTTTTCAATCGCTTTTACTTTGCCTAATAATTTAGAGCATCGGTCCCGCGATTCGTTATAAAGCTCTTGAATCTGTGCGCCAATTTCTGGTAGCTCTTTATAAATAGCGTCGTACTCCTCGGCCTCGCCGATGGCAGTGAGTAACATCAATTTTTGTTGATTAAGACGGTCAGTCAAATTTTTTCCGAGCGTATTCTTTTGCACCAAAGGTTCATTCTTTGTTGTGTTAGACGATTGATTTTCGTTTGTGAGTCGCTCACTAAACTGATCCGTCATTTTGTATTGTTGCGCACGTCCCTGAGAGGCTACTTGAACAATGTCACCTGTCGATAAGAACCTCAATATGTTTCTATGAACAAATTGTCTGGCAGATTTTGACTCGGAATGAATTTTTGAAGGTGTCGTTAAATACACCTCAAGTGCTTTGCCTATTGTAAAAGTCTTGCCGGCCAATAACCGAAAAGTGTCGATTACTTCCTTTTTAAATTTTCTTTGCTTCATTTTGCGTCAAGGTTTTGTATCGAATTTCGCTACATTGTATCGCGTATCTACTATCGCGACAATGAAAACTTCTTCCTACTCACCTCATTATGAAAAACTTCGCTCTTGGTTGAAGCTGAGGCGTTCGGTGTCTTCATTAACATTGCGTGAGATTGCCCCCATCATTGGTGCTCACTTCACGAGCGTCGGGAAGATGGAGCAAGATCGAAAGAAAATTGAACTTGTAGAATTCATCAAATATTGTCAGGCCATCGATGCTGATCCACATGAAGGTTTAGAAATTATCATTCAGTCAATCGCTGAACAAAATCATCGTAAGAAAAAAGTCTCTGGAAAATAGCAATCATCTACTCCCTTGAAGACACCGCCTTCAAATCGATGCCAACCATGGCCTGCAGTTTTATCTACGAAATCGACAACAAAGTACGCAATCGCATTTCAGCGACTTCATCAAATCCAATTGCTGATGCTGTCTTGATTAAATTGGGTAAGAATGGTCGGAACAGGTATGATTTGTCATCAATCGCGATCCATGACTCCCATGGTTCTGGCGAATTCCGTAGCCAGGCCTCAATTTCTGTTTGACGTTGAAATCCGATGATTTCAAGTAATTCTGTGCAATCGCGCCAATGCGGAGTCGTACCAATAATTCGATGACGGATTGTTTCGCTAAAAAAGTCTCGTAGCTCATGGAGTGAGCGATTTTCTCGCCAGGTACTGCTAATCACAATTTTTACTGAAGGAAAATCGTGGAGTACATTTTCTAATTTGGGTAAAAAGCAGAAAAATTGCGTCCGATCAAAACATGGTTCTGGATGCAGCACTCCATCGAAATCAAGAAACAAAATCATTATTTACATCTTCATAATTAGTTGCAACAGTCAATCGTCTATCAAGCATTTTATCGGGCATCGCCAGTGAGGCGACAAAATTTCGCTCCAAACCAAGCATGAATCCTTACAAAATGGTAACTTGACATGTGCTGGTAGCTTCACCTATTCTGCACCAAGAGTCTATTGAGAAGTTAAGAAAATGCATCGTCGATTTCGCATCCTTACCATTTGTATTGCGCTATTTAGCATTCTGTTTATGCAGTGTGCTGTGGCGTCATACGTCTGTCCCGGTATGCCGGAAATGATGGCGATGTCGATGGACGTCGATTCTTCCGACATGCCAAACTGTGAAGGCATGGATAAAAATCAACCGGGTCTTTGCCAGGCTCACGCCCAAGATACGCAAAGCAAACAGTCTTTAGATAAACCTGCATTCCCTGATGTTCAGCCTTTTATCGCGACGGGTTTAATATTCGCTTTAAATGCCAATGATTATGATGGATTCTTAGCTCTGGCGAAGCCTGAATCGATCATCGCAAGTCGCTCCAACGCACCGCCCATCGCTATCCTCAACTGCTGTTTCCGCATTTAATTTCAGATTACCTAGTCCTTTACTGTTGAGCCGTTATCACTAACTGCTCACGATATTGTCTATTGCTATCTGGAGATTTTATGTCATTTCTTTTCGTCACGCTGACTGCAGTGCGACACAATACTTTTGCTATTGCTCAGCGAATTAGTTTGCCCATTTTGATCATTGGATTAGTCCTCGCATCTTTCAACGCACTCGCCTCTGATAGGTCACTGACTTTAAATGAGGCACAGCAACTAGCGGTCAAACGATCCCGCCAGGTAGTCGCACAAGACATGGCAGTGAAAGCGTCACGTGAAATGGCCATAGCCGCTGGTCAATTGCCTGATCCTGTTTTAAAAGTTGGCATCGATAATTTACCGTTAAGTGGACAAGATCAATTCAATTTAACGCGTGATTTTATGACGATGCGTCGCATCGGTATCATGCAGGAAATACCGCGTGCTGATAAACGTCAGTTGCGCGCCGAGCGCTATGAGCGCAACACAGAAAAAACTTTGGCAGAAAAAGATAATACGATTGCCGCTATTTATCGCGATACCGCGCTTGCCTGGTTAGAACGCTATTACGCTGAGCAAATGCTCGCAGTGGTGATGGAGCAAGTCAATCAAGCCAAGCTGGAAATACAGACTGCCGAGGCAACCTATCGCGCCGGACGCGGTAGTCAAGCGGATATTCTGGCCGCACATAGTGCCTTGGCGCTAGTAGAAGATCGCTTCAGTGAAATCGGGCGACGTGTCCTGAGTGCCAAGACCATGTTGGCACGTTGGATTGGTGATACGGCACAAGCAACTCTCACTGGGCAACCGGCCATCGACAATATTCCCTTGGATATGGCAAGGCTCGACACGCAATTAAGTCATCACCCACAAATCACAGCGCTGACATGGCAGGCGACCATTGCCAACACGGATGTAAAACTTGCGCAAGCAAACAAAAAAGCGGATTGGACGATTGAGGCAACATTTCAACAACGTGGCCCAGCCTATTCGAATATGGTGTCGGTCGGCGTATCGATACCGTTTCAGTGGGATCAAAAAAATCGACAAGACCGCGAACTCGCCTCCAAACTGGCCATGGCCGAGCAAGCTAAGGCTGAGCGTGATGAAATGTTGCGTGCTCATGTGGCGGAAATACGCAGCATGATCTATGACTGGCAAAGCGGACGGGAACGTATGACGCGTTTTCAGAACCAATTAGTCCCTCTTGCAATTAGTCGCACAGAAGCGGTCATCTCTGCCTATCAGGGTGGCAAATCCAATCTTGCTGACGTATTGAGTACGCGTCGTAACGAGATTGATGTGCGTTTGCAGGCACTGCAATTGCAAGCGGATACCGCTCGATTGTGGGCGCAACTGCAATTCTTATTTCCAGTCGACACACAGGATGGACATTTGTCCTCAATCCTCAACAAGGAATCCCAATGAAAACCAAGAAAAATATCCTCATGCTTAGCCTTGTTATTCTCATCCTATTCAGCGGCTATGGGACATATGAACTCGGCAAACGGCAAGGAATGAAGACCACCACGCCGTCGATAGACGGTGCAGTTGTTCCTACACCCAATGTAGGCACCGATAAGAAGGTCTTGTATTGGCATGACCCGATGGTACCAGGTCAAAAATTTGATCAGCCGGGCAAATCTCCCTTTATGGATATGCAATTGGTACCTGTGTATGCCAATGGTGAGGACGATGACGCTAAGGTCAGCATCAGTTCGCGTGTTCAGCAGAATTTAGGAATACGTACGGCAGAAGTCACCAAAGGCCATTTGGTATCGAATGTGGTCGCAGTGGGGAGTATTGCTTACAACGAGCGCGATGTGACACTGGTGCAGGCACGTAGTAATGGCTTTGTGGAAAAACTGTACGTGCGAGCACCATTAGATGTGGTGCGCAAAGGCCAAGCCCTGGCTGAACTGTATGTGCCAGATTGGATTGCCGCTCAAGAAGAGTATTTGAGTGCCAAACGTCTACAAGTGAGCGGCTTCGCAGGCTTGTTGGATGGTGCGAAGCAAAGGATGCGTTTGGCAGGCATGAATGATGATCAGATACGGTTGATTGAAAGCAGTGGCAAAGTACATCCACGCATGACGATTACAGCACCGGCTGGCGGCGTGGTCACCGAACTTACGGCTCGGGAAGGCATGACAGTAATGACAGGTGCGTCATTATTTCGTATCAATGGTCTTGCTACGATTTGGGTCTATGCCGATATCCCAGAAAATCTTTCACCCCAAGTTCGCCCTGGCAACACCGTTGAGGCGCGCATTCCTTCTTTGCCCGATAGTGTCTTTAAGGGCAAGGTCGGCGCAATTCTGCCTCAGGTCGATACGGCTACCCGTACGTTAAAAGCACGCATCGAACTGAGCAACCCGTCTGCCCAACTGGTGCCGGGGATGTTTGCTATGCTTAATTTTGATGCGCTTGCGCGCAAGGAGTGCTTGTTGATACCCACCGAAGCGGTGATAGCGACGGGAAAGCGCAGTGTTGTGATGGTTGCACAAGAAAACGGTAAGTTCTTACCGGTTGATGTTGTGATCGGTATGGAAAGCAAGGGGCAAACCGAAATCATTAAAGGCCTCGAGGTCGGACAAAAGGTAGTCGTTTCTGGCCAGTTTCTCGTCGATTCCGAAGCCAGTCTGAAAGGAACGGCAACTCGCATGAGTGACACGTCGGCATCACCTAACAATAGCAGCACTATGGGAGCGACATACCGTGCCGAAGGTAAGGTTGAAAAAATCGATAAAGAGACAATCACGATTTCGCACGGGCCGATTCCTGCTCTGCAGTGGGGATCGATGACCATGGGTTTCAACTTGCCAGTTGGCGGTTTGCCGAAAAATGTTGAAATTGGCGACACCGTCATCTTCGAAATACGAGCAATCAAAGAAGGCGTATTTCAAATCATCACCATTGCGCCAACGATTGCTACACCGAAGAAAGACATGCCAGCTAAGGCAACGAAAAGCGAAACGATGAGCGATATGTCAATGCCTTCCGTACCTGCAGGAGCGAAAAAATGATGGCCAAACTAATTCGTTGGGCTATCGTCAACCGCTTCCTGGTATTGTTGGCGACGTTGATGATGAGCGCTTGGGGGATCTGGGCATTGTCACGCACGCCGCTTGATGCGATTCCTGATCTGTCCGATGTTCAGGTGATTATACGCACCAGTTATCCAGGTCAGGCACCGCAGATCGTCGAGAACCAGGTTACCTATCCATTGACGACGACCATGCTCTCAGTACCTGGTGCCAAGACGGTGCGCGGTTATTCCTTCTTCGGCGACTCCTTCGTCTATATCTTGTTTGAGGATGGCACCGATCCCTATTGGGCACGTTCGCGCGTGCTTGAATATCTGAATCAAGTGCAATCCCGCCTGCCGCCGCAAGCCAAAACCGCCTTAGGTCCTGATGCCACTGGTGTTGGATGGGTCTATGAATACGCCTTGATTGACCGCAGCGGCAAAATGGATCTGTCGCAGCTGCGTGCCTTGCAGGATTGGTTTCTTAAATTTGAATTGAAGGCGGTTCCCAATGTCTCGGAGGTCGCTAGTATTGGTGGCATGGTACGCCAATACCAGATTCAGCTCGACCCGGACAAGATGCGTGCCTACAACATCACGCATAGCAAGATCATAGAAGCGGTGCAAAAGGCTAATCAGGAAACTGGCGGTTCAGTGTTGGAATTGGGTGAAGCCGAATACATGGTACGTGCCTCTGGTTACCTTAAATCATTGGAGGATTTTCGCAAGATCCCATTGAGCACCAGTGATGCAGGTGTATCAGTGCAGCTGGGTGATGTGGCGCGAATTCAAATCGGGCCAGAAATGCGGCGCGGTATTGCTGAACTCAATGGCGAAGGTGAAGTCGCTGGTGGTGTGATCATCATGCGTTCTGGTAAAAACGCGTTAGAGACGATTGCCGCGGTGAAATCCAAGCTGGAAAAGCTCAAAACGAGCTTACCCGCTGGCGTTGAGATCGTGCCGACCTATGATCGTTCACATTTAATCAAACGTGCTGTCAGCAATCTGGAACACAAACTGATCGAAGAGTTCATTGTCGTTGCCATTGTTTGCGCGCTTTTCCTGTTCCATTTGCGCTCGGCGTTGGTTGCGATTGTCACTTTACCTATCGGCATCCTGATTGCTTTTATCGTCATGTACTACCAAGGCGTGAACGCTAACATCATGTCCTTAGGCGGCATTGCCATCGCAGTGGGCGCCATGGTCGATGCGGCAGTCGTGATGATAGAAAACGCCCATAAACATATCGAGGCTTGGAATCACTCGCATCCCGGTCAAGAACTGAAGGGAGATGCGCAATGGCGCGTAATCGGCGATGCTGCGGCTGAAGTTGGTCCAGCATTGTTTTTCTCGTTGTTGATCATCGTGCTGTCTTTCATTCCGGTGTTCACGCTGGAAGCCCAAGAAGGACGTTTATTTTCTCCTTTGGCTTTCACTAAAACTTATGCCATGGCCGCTGCAGCCGGTCTGGCGGTAACACTCATTCCTGTATTGATGGGCTATCTGATACGCGGCAAGATTCCAGATGAGCAAAAGAACCCACTGAATCGCTTCTTAATTGCACTATATCGTCCCCTGCTGGAAGGCGTCTTACGCTTCCCGAAGATGACGTTATTGATCGCCAGTTTGATTGCGGTTGTGACGATTTGGCCAATGTCACGTCTAGGAGGCGAGTTCATGCCACCCCTTGACGAAGGTGATCTGTTGTACATGCCGTCAGCTTTACCTGGTTTAAGTGCTGGCAAAGTCACTGAGCTATTACAGCAAACCGACCGTTTGATCAAAACCGTACCAGAAGTGCATAGCGTGTTCGGCAAGGCTGGTCGCGCCGAATCGGCGACTGATCCTGCACCATTGGAAATGTTCGAAACCACGATCCAATTTAAGCCGCGTGACCAATGGCGTGCCGGCATGACCACCGACAAGTTGATTGAAGAACTCGATCGCATTGTCAAAGTACCCGGGCTATCGAATATCTGGGTACCACCGATCCGCAATCGTATCGATATGCTGGCCACCGGCATCAAGAGCCCGGTGGGCATCAAGGTTGCGGGTGTGGATTTGAAAGAAATTGATCGCATCACTGGGGATATTGAACGCGTCATTAAACAAGTGCCAGGGGTCTCATCCGCCTTAGCGGAACGCTTGAACGGTGGGCGCTATATCGATATCAATATCAATCGGGATGCTGCTGCGCGCTACGGCTTAAATATCGCCGAGGTGCAAAGCGTGGTATCAGCGGCCATCGGTGGCGACAATATCGGTGAAACGGTTGAAGGCTTACAGCGCTTCCCAATCAATGTCCGTTACCCGCGTGAAGTGCGCGACTCTGTAGAAAAATTGCGTCAATTATCGGTACTGACTGAGCGCGGTGCACAGATTCGCTTGGGGGACGTGACTGAGATTCGGATTAACGATGGCCCACCGATGTTAAAAAGCGAAAACGCGCGCTTGTCAGGCTGGGTCTATGTCGATATCCGTGATCGTGACCTGAGTTCTGCCGTACATGACATGCAAAAGGCAGTCGCTAAAGAAGTTAAATTGCCAGCGGGTTATTCAATTACCTGGTCTGGACAGTTTGAATTTCTGGAGCGGGCAACAGCCAAGCTAAAAATCGTGGTGCCAGCCACACTCATGATTATCTTTGTGTTGCTATACCTGACCTTTAAGCGTGTGGATGAAGCAGTTTTAATCATGGGTACCTTGCCATTTGCTTTAGCTGGCGGTATCTGGCTCTTATGGGCGCTGGAGCATCATCTTTCGGTCGCCAGTGGTGTCGGTTTTATCGCCTTGGCGGGTGTCTCAGCAGAATTCGGCGTGATCATGTTGCTGTACTTAAAGCACGCCTGGGAAGACCGTTTGGCAGCAGGAAAAATCAGCGAACTCGATTTATTAGATGCGATTCGTGATGGCGCGGTCTTGCGAGTGCGCCCCAAAGCAATGACCGTCGCAGTCATCATCGCAGGTTTAGTACCTATTATGTTAGGAGAAGGCACCGGTTCCGAAGTAATGCAAAGGATCGCAGCACCCATGGTCGGCGGCATGATTACTGCGCCATTGCTATCAATGTTCGTAGTGCCTGCGGTCTATCTTTTACTACGTCGCAGACAATTGAATAAAGCACGTGATGGGTCTACACATTAATGGCCTCCACCACCATGACTACCTAAGTTCTTACCCGACAATCCTTCCGTTGTCGCAAGATTGTGCAATATCCCGCAATCTTTGCCAGCAGTGGGATTGTCGCAAAGACTCCGTAAGTGAGTGAGTTGCTTTTGCAATTGCATTAATTCGGCAATCCGATGCGCAACATGCTCAATATGTTTGTCCAATATCTGGTTGACTTCAATACAGGTCTCCTGCGGTGCATCTTTATATTGCAATAGTTGGCGAATTTCATGCAAGGTCATATCTAACGATCGGCAATGACGAATAAATTGCAGCCTCTCCGCATGCGTCTCACTATACAAACGATAATTTCCTTGCGAGCGTACAGCAGGAGGAAGTAATCCTTCTTTCTCATAAAAACGGATAGTCTCGACCTGACAACCAGAACGTTTCGCAAGTTCACCAATCTTCAGTTCCATTTGAATTACTCCCGTCAATAAATATTACTTGACCCTATACCTACTACAGGGTTTTTAATAGCACTATACGCCTTTGGGAGCATTTATGTCATCGACAACTGAATCACAATCTGCCTGCGCAACCGATAAGCCCAGCTGTGGCTGCGTACACACTGCACCTGTGATCGTGGCGATACCAGATACCATATCGAGTGCTGGTACAGCAACTGTGGTGTATCGCATTGCGAATATGGATTGTCCGACAGAAGAAGCCTTAATACGCCAGAAACTGGCATCCATTAAAACCATTACGCATCTACGTTTTAATTTACTTGAACGTCAACTCACGGTGCAACATTGTCTTGCGGATGACACATTAATTCGCACTGCATTACAAGAGATCGGCATGCAAATTGCGCTGCTCGACACGGCGCAACAAACATCCCAAGAAGCCAACGTTTCAACGCTGACGCATAAGTCGTGGTGGCTGGCAGGTCTGGGACTTGCCGGGGCGATTTTAGCGGAAGTGATTGCCTGGATAAGCACTAATGATACAAGTTGGCCAGTCATCGCTTTATCATTATTAACCATCGCCGTGAGCGGCATGGGTACGGATAAAAAAGGTTGGATTGCACTGGCAAATCGCAATTTGAACATCAACGCTTTAATGGCGATTGCCGTGACAGGTGCGGTCATCATTGGGCAATGGCCTGAGGCTGCCATGGTCATGGCGTTGTTCAGTCTGTCCGAAATGATCGAAGCGTTATCCTTGGATCGCGCGCGCAATGCGATTCGCGGATTGATGGCAATGGCACCGGATCAGGCGACAGTACAACTAGCAGACGGTACTTGGCAAACGGTAGGAACTGATCAAATCCAGATTGGTGCGGTAGTTCGGGTCGCTCCTGGAGAACGCATTGCGCTTGACGGTATCTTGATCGAAGGGGCATCGGCTATTGATCAAGCACCGATTACAGGCGAAAGCATGCCAGTGGCGAAGAATGTTGGGGATCAGGTGTTTGCAGGAACGATCAATCAAACCGGCTCGTTTTCGTATCGTGTTTCGTCATTAAAATCGGACTCTGCCTTGGCGCGCATCATTGTACGTATTGAGGAAGCTCAAGCAAGCAGAGCACCAACGCAACGTTTTGTTGATCAATTCGCGAAAATTTACACGCCTATCGTTTTTCTATTGGCACTTGCAGTGATGTTGGTACCACCTCTCGTTTTCGGGCAACTGTGGTCTGTTTGGGTCTATAAAGCCTTGGTGTTATTAGTCATTGCCTGTCCCTGTGCGCTCGTGGTATCAACCCCAGTGACCGTGGTCAGTGGATTAGCCGCAGCTGCTAAAGCAGGTATTCTGATTAAAGGTGGCGTCTATTTGGAGGATGGTCGCCATTTGCGCGCCATTGCACTAGATAAGACTGGCACCATTACCCTTGGCAAGCCAAGCGTCACGGATATAAAACCGCTGCAAGATGACAACGACAGGTACTTACAACTTGCTGCGAGTTTGGCTGCACGCTCAGACCATCCCGTATCGGGCGCCATTAGCCGCTACTGGCAAGATCAACTCCCCGCAATAACATTGATTGAGGTGTCGCAGTTTGAAGCTTTAATGGGGCGCGGTGTAAAAGCACGTATTGATGATCAGTGGTATTACTTAGGCAATCATCGTTTAGTGGAAGAATTGGGCATCTGCACGCCAACTCTTGAAGGCGCCTTACAAGCATTTGAAAGTGTTGGTAAGACGGTGGTGATACTCAGTAATGAATCCATGCCGCTGCTCATGATTGCCGTAGCTGACACGGTACGTGAAACTAGTCGTCAGGCGATTACAGAGCTGCATGCCATGGGAGTGCGTACGGTGATGCTCACCGGTGACAACGCGTTAACCGCTAAAGCCATCGCCCGGCTCGTAGGGATAGACGATGCCCGTGGGGATTTATTGCCAGAAGATAAATTAACTGCAATTAGTCAAGAGATCGCACAATACGGTCATGTCGGTATGGTGGGTGACGGTATCAATGATGCCCCCGCATTAGCAAGAGCACATATAGGTTTTGCGATGGGAGCGGCAGGCACAGACACTGCTTTAGAAACGGCCGACGTTGCACTGATGGACGATGATTTGCGTAAAATCCCGCAATTTATTCGGTTGAGTCAACGTACCTCACGCATTCTTAAACAGAACATCAGCTTAGCACTGGGAATTAAACTGATCTTTTTGATACTGGCAGTGGTTGGGAGCGCCAGTCTGTGGATGGCCGTGTTTGCCGATATGGGAGCAAGCCTATTGGTTATTTTTAATGGCCTACGATTAGTCAAATTGAGCGCTGCCTCTCAACGAACATAACGCCGTCAGCGTAGATAACAAATTTGTCATCCAAAAATTAAGGTAAGTTGTATATACTCATTCGTATGTCTAAAAAGTGGATTTTACTGTTGATCATTGCCTTTACCTTTCAACTCAGTTGGACGGCAGCGAGTGCATTCTGTCAGCATGAAACAGGCAAATCCACTCAGCATTTTGGACACCATCCGCATCAACATTCAACGGCGGATCACGACGATCAGAAAAATAAGACGGGCAACAAAAAATCGGTTTCTCATCCCGACTGCGCAACATGTCAACATGGGTCTTCAATGACCGCTGATATTCAGGTCAATTCGTTTGATGTCATCGTACGTCAAGACTTGAATCGACTGACACCACTTCCACCGCCCATGCCATTTTTGGCAGAACCTGAACGTCCTAAGTGGCCACGCGCCGTCTGATCCGGCGCTTAATCATACGCATTTTTAGTCTTTTCTTCGGACGCTTTATTCAAAGCAGATTGTAGAGTTGACTGTCTGCCGCCGGATTTTTCCTATTGCTTCATTTTAAAAATAGTTTCAGGAATTATTTCAGGGAAATTTTATGCAAAGAATATTTTTACCGCCCACGCTGTCATGGCTCGCGGTGGTTGCACTCACATCTACGCCGACATTGGGTGTGGCGAAGACATTGCTTACGCAATCTGATCAAGTAAATTTATCCGCTGTCACATCTGTCATATCGTCAGATAAAGCATCAGCAACGTCGATGGGTGCTAGTTTTAATCTAGAGGATGCCTTACGTCTGGCACTGCAATACCATCCCGATATCAGTGCCGCGAAACGGGAGATTGCCGCAACCGAAGCGAGTTTGCGTCAAGCTGGCTTATTACGCAATCCAGAGCTAGTGGCGACGATGGAGGATGCGCGAAGTGATAATCGCAGTACGACCTGGCAACTGAATCAAGCTATTGAGCTTGGTGGAAAACGACATGCTCGCGTATCGGTCGCTGAGCGCGGTTTACAGGCAGCAAAAATGGATTTCACGATCATGTTGAATGAAATCCGCGCGACAGTCACCACACGCTTTTACGACGTGTTAATCGCTGCAGAGCGCCAGCGACTTGCACGCGCCTCACTGGAACTGACACAACGTGCTTATAGTGCAGCGAAAAAGCAAGTGGCCGTAGGCAAGGTCGCTCCGTTGGAAGAAAGTAAAGCCCGTGTTGCGCAGTCCAGTGCGCAACTAGAATTAAGCCAAGCAGAAAGTGAATTGATCATTGCCCGGCAAAAATTACAATCCATGATAGGTAGCATGCCACTACCGACGGAGTTACAGGGGCGTTTTGATGCCTTACCTTTACTGCCGGATAGTCTTGATTTGGAAAAGCAGCTAACGCAATCGCCACACATTCTGAAAGCACAGATTGAAGTCGAGAAACGGGTTGCGATGGCAGACATGGAACGTAGCAAACAAATTCCTGACCTCACACTGAGCCTTGGCGCAAAACGTGAGCCGCTGACAGGACGGCAGCAAGCGATCGTAGGCATTGCCATCCCCATTAGCCTATTTGATCGTAATCAAGGCAATGTGCAGGAAACCCTGAGTCGTGTGGATAAAGCGAAAGATGAATTGCGTTCGACGCAAATTCGCATACGTAACGATTTGACACAAGCGCATCAGCGATTGGGTTTTGCGATCGCTGAAGCACAATTGGGTCAAAGCGAAGTATTACCGAATGCGCAAACTGCCTTTGATCTCGCGCTGAAAGGATTTGAATTTGGCAAATTCAATTTCTTAGACGTGCTGGATGCACAACGCTCCCTTTTAGCCGCAAAAGCCCAATATTTACGCAGCTGTGGTGATGTTCATCGCGCCACAGCGGAGATTCAAAAACTACTCGATGTTCGGGCGATTGAATTCTATCCAGCGACGACCTCATTCCAGGAATAATCATGAAATTTTTATCTCAACTTACGCAATCATCCCCGCTCAAATACCGGAGTCAAGCGATTACGGTCAGCGTCGTATTGGTGGTCGGCGTTGTTTTAGCGCTCGCTATCTTATTTTCTAATAAATCGACTTCTAAAACCGAAGAACATGACAAAGCCAGTCATGCCGGAGAACATGCAGAAAAGCCAGGTGAGGAGCCAACAAAAGATCAAAAAGGCCCCCATGGCGGACGCCTATTAACACAAGGGGCTTACGCGTTAGAGGTCACGATTTTTGAAGTCGATTCCGTTCCCATCTTTCGACTCTATGCCTATCAAAATGGTAAAGCCTTAGCGCCTACAACTAGTGATGTCAGCATACTCGTACAGCGCTTGGGGCAGGAAGCGCAAACCTATCGTTTGAAACCAGAACAAGACTACCTGACTAGTCCTGATGAGCTTGAAGAGCCACATTCCTTTGTGGTTAAAATTAAAGCGATCTTTGATAAAAAAACCTATGAATTTCAGTACGAACAGATTGAAGGTCGGGTGCAAATGAGCGAGCAACAACGCAAACTCAATGGAATCGAAACGCAGGTAGCTGGTCCGATGTTATTACAAAGCACGATGTCACTGTTGGGGGAAATTCGGCTCAACGCAGACAATACGGTTCATGTCGTTCCACGCCTCGCAGGTTTAGTCGAACGAGTCGCTGTGAATGCGGGGGACAAGGTCAAGCAAGGACAAGTTCTGGCGGTGATGTCCAGCCAGCTTCTGGCAGATCTACGTAGTGAGGTGTTGGCGGCACAAAAGCGGTTCGCATTAGCAAAGAAAAATTTTGAACGGGAAAAGAAATTATGGGAAGAAAAAATCTCTGCCGAACAAGATTATTTGGCAGCACAAAATGCATTACAAGAAGCCGAAATTACCCGTCAAAGTGCGGAACAAAAATTGGCTGCAATTGGCGCAAATTTACCTGTGAACGCGACGGGTGGATCACTGACGCGCTTTGAAATTCGTTCACCGATTAATGGTACGGTTACAGAGAAACACATCGCAACCGGACAAGCATTGAAAGAGGATGTTGCTATCTTTACCGTGACAAATTTAGATACGGTATGGGTGGAAGCCGTGATACCTGCAAAAGAATTAGGTCAAATTAAAGTCGGACAAAAAGCGGCGATTAGTGCAACGGCGTTTGAAGCGAGTACCAGTGGCAAAGTGAGTTATGTTGGTTCTGTGGTGAGTGATCAGACTTTAAGTGCGATGGCACGTCTGGTGGTTTCCAATAGTAAGGGAATCTGGTATCCCGGCTTACCCGTCAATCTGGTCGTGCAGTCAGCCGCAGTCAATACACCGGTGGTTGTCGCGAGCGAAGCAATTCAAAGTGTCAATGAAGTCTCCAGTGTATTTATTAAAGTTGGCGATCAATTTGAAGTGCGTCCCGTCGAACTTGGTCGCACAAATGGAAAATTTACAGAAGTGACCAAAGGTTTGCAGGCAGGCGAAACTTACGTCTCAAAAAATAGCTTTTTGATGAAGGCAGAGTTAGGTAAATCGTCAGCGAGTCATGACGACTAAAACAAAGTCAAATGAACTCCTGAGGACTTATTCCATTCATTTCAGAAAGTAAATATCATGTTTGAGAAACTTATTCGATTTTCCATCGATCATCGATGGATGGTACTGGCGATTACTCTGTGCTTTGCTGCTTTGGGTATCGTGAATTATCAACGCCTGCCAATTGATGCGGTACCCGACATCACGAATGTTCAGGTCCAAATCAATACCGTGTTGCCAGGCTATTCGCCTTTGGAGTCAGAACAGCGGGTGACTTTTCCGATAGAGACAGTGATGGCAGGATTGCCTGCCTTACAGCAAACACGTTCGCTATCTCGCTACGGTTTGTCGCAAGTGACGGTCGTATTTAAAGACGGTACGGACATCTATTTTGCCCGTCAGTTA
The DNA here is from genome assembly GCA_964459555.1 of uncultured Burkholderiaceae bacterium. Taxonomy (GTDB): domain Bacteria; phylum Pseudomonadota; class Gammaproteobacteria; order Burkholderiales; family Burkholderiaceae_D; genus Undibacterium. Next base: position 29,813 of record CAYWNE010000022.1, read on the forward strand.
GTCAATGAGCGTCTGCAGGAAGCCAAATCAAAATTGCCAGTTGGTGTGGAGCCAGCGATGGGACCAATTTCAACTGGCCTTGGTGAAATCGTGATGTGGACAGTGGAAGCGAAACCAGGTGCCTTAAATGCAACGGGCGAGCCGTACTCGGCAACCGAGCTGCGAGAAATTCAAGATTGGATCGTCAAGCCACAATTACGTAACGTGCCAGGTGTTACCGAGATTAATACGATCGGTGGCTACAACAAAGAATTTCTGGTTGCACCAAGACCAGAAAAACTGGTGGCCTATGACGTGACATGGCAAGAAGTCGCTGCGTCCATTGAAAAAAACAATGCCAATATTGGTGCTGGGTATATCGAACGCCGTGGGGAACAGTATCTGGTGCGTGCGCCGGGGCAACTTAGCTCCATTGCCGACATCAAACACATTATTGTGAAATCAATCCATGAAACGCCCATTCGCATTGAAGACGTTGCTGATGTAGAGATCGGTAAAGAATTACGCACTGGCGCTGCCACGGAGAACGGTCGTGAAGTTGTATTGGGTACCGTATTTATGTTGATGGGTGAAAACAGCCGTAAAGTCTCACTCGCCGTCAGCAAGAAAATTGAAGAGATCAATCATTCCCTACCTAAAGGTATCATGGTCAATACCGTGTATGACCGGACAGTGCTGGTGGATAAAGCCATCAATACCGTAAAAAAGAATCTGCTCGAAGGTGCGGTCTTGGTGATTGTGATCCTGTTTCTTTTTCTCGGCAATATTCGTGCTGCGATCATCACGGCGATGGTGATTCCATTGGCGATGCTATTCACGTTCTCGGGCATGGTGGGTAACAAAGTCAGTGCCAATTTAATGAGTTTAGGCGCACTGGATTTTGGGATCATTATTGATGGTGCGGTCGTTATTGTGGAAAACTGTGTGCGTCGTTTAGCGCATGCACAGCAACACCATGGCAGGCTATTGACGCGGCACGAACGTTTTAATGAAGTGTTTGAAGCTGCGAAAGAAGCACGTAGGCCGTTGCTGTTCGGCCAGTTAATTATCATGGTCGTGTATTTACCGATTTTTGCATTGACGGGCGTCGAGGGAAAAATGTTCCATCCCATGGCCTTTACGGTCGTCGCAGCTTTGATTGCGGCAATGGTGCTGTCGGTAACGTTTATTCCTGCGGCGGTTGCTCTTTTCATTGGCAACAATATCGTGGAAAAAGAGAATGGTGCAATCAGTCGGATTCAACAGGTCTACCAGTCTTTACTCAGCTGGACATTACATCATAAAGCCTTGGTGTTAAGTATCGCAGCGACTTCTATTGTGTTAAGTGCTTTGTTATTGACTCGTATGGGAAGTGAATTTGTCCCGAGCTTAAATGAAGGCGACATCACGATGCATGCCATGCGCATTCCTGGTACTGGCTTAAATCAGGCAGTGCAAATGCAACAGGATCTTGAACGTGTGATCCAAAAATTCCCTGAGGTTGATCGCGTATTTTCTAAGATTGGTACGGCAGAAATTGCGACCGATCCAATGCCGCCTAGTTTGGCCGACACTTTTATTATGTTGAAGCCAGAAAATGAATGGCCTAAACCCAAACGAAGTAAAGAAGCCTTGATTGAAGCGATACAGGAAGTCGTTGCGAAGGTACCTGGGAATAATTACGAATTTACGCAGCCAATTCAAATGCGGTTTAATGAATTGATTTCTGGTGTGCGTAGTGATGTTGCGGTCAAGGTATTCGGTGACGATATGGATACCATGAATAAATCCGCTGAAAAAATTTCTCAGGTATTAGCAAAAATTGATGGTGCAACGGATGTCAAGGTCGAGCAAACGACGGGCTTGCCCATGCTTAATATTCAAATTGATCGCGACAAGATTGCCCGATTAGGCGTCAATGTGAATGACGTGCAAGGCGTGATTAGTCATGCTATTGGTGGTCAAGCAGTCAGTACCTTATTTCAAGGCGATCGTCGTTTCGATATCGTGGTGCGCTTGCCAGATCATTTACGCAACGATGTCGATACGATTAAGCGACTTCCAATTCGCTTACCGAAAGATGGTAACAGCCCAGATAAAGCGGGTTATCTGCGCTTGAGCGATGTGGCAGCAGTCACCATGGGAACGAGTCCTAATCAAATCAGTCGGGAAGAAGGCAAGCGTCGGGTAGTCGTTACGGCTAACGTCAGGGGGCGCGATATTGGTTCATTCGTAAGTGAAGCGCAAAGCAGTATGCGTAAAGAAGTAAGTTTGCCGACAGGTTATTGGATGACGTGGGGCGGCACCTTTGAACAATTACAGTCCGCCAGTAATCGTCTAAAAATAGTAGTGCCAGGTGCATTGGTTCTGGTCTTTATGTTGCTCTTTGCGATGTTTGGCAATATGCGTGATGGTTTATTGGTCTTCACTGGTGTGCCATTTGCGCTGACGGGCGGCATCGTGGCGTTGTGGTTACGTGATATTCCTTTATCGATCTCGGCCGGTATCGGCTTTATTGCTTTGTCTGGTGTGGCGGTATTAAACGGTTTGGTGATGATTGCGTATATCCGGTCACTCATCGACAAAGGCATGGATGTAGATGCAGCGATAAGTGAAGGCGCGGTCACACGGCTACGACCAGTATTGATGACGGCTTTAGTCGCGTCATTGGGATTCATTCCGATGGCGATTGCCACGGGAACTGGAGCTGAAGTACAGCGACCACTTGCTACGGTTGTAATTGGCGGAATTATTTCTTCAACCTTATTAACCCTGTTGGTGTTGCCGTTGTTGTACAAGTTGGTTCCCTCGTATTTTAAAAAGGAAATCGAATCTTAGATGTTTTGAGTCCCTCTTTTTTCGTAGGAGTACTTACGAATTAAGAGGGATCATTCATTCAATATTGTTGACATTAAATGTGGAGTACATCATGAACATGAACTTACGATTGGCAAGTGTAATGTTGGTAGTGCCTGTGGTATTTAGTGGGTGCAGCCTTCCTTATCTGTCTAGCACACCGATGAATAGAACAGCGTACGTCAGTAGAATTTATAGCAAAGATGACCTTCGTCTGAATAGACCAAGTTGTTTGTCGCACTTAACAACTGAAGAAATCGAAAGTCGTCAATTTGTTGAGATACGTCGACAAGTAGGACGACTAACAAAGATATTGAGCGCTGAATTGCCACTTGGGACTCAAATTAAAGTAAGGGATCGTGTCGCCATTTCTTCTGGAACTTGTGCAAATAACCTTATTCCAAAAATTGAACGCCTCATTGAAAATTAAATAACGAACCGAAAGCGCTTTGAATCATGGTATAAGGTGATTCTCTAACAGCTTGATGTTGATACGGTCCCGTCGTCAAAATAGTGCGACGGGGACTTATCCGGCAACACTTCCTGCGCTAAACAACGACCTGTTCTGATTTCCATTCCGCCACACCATCACGTAATTGCGCTGCTTGTATGCCTTGCGCACGCAATATGGTCACTGCATCCGATGACATAAAACAAAACGGTCCGCGGCAGTAGGCGACAACAGGACGATCTTTAGGAAGTTCGGTGAGTCGTTCATTTAATTCCGCCAAGGGGATGGAACGCGCAAATGGCAAGTGACCAGCAAGGTATTCAACTTCTGGCCGGACGTCGATCACGACAATTTCACCGGATTTCGCTTTACGCAAAAGTTCTTGGCTGTCACTCTCAATCCATTCATGCGCATTTGCACTGAGCTGTTGTACTGCATCTTGCAATTCAAAAAGTCGGTCTTCCGCTATTAGCCGGATGGTGACCCAAAAGCGTGCGACATCGTCATTGGCGATACGATAAATCATGTACTTGCCCTGACGCACATTGTCGACAAGACGACTCGCCTTCAACTCCTTCAAATGCGCACTGACCAGCTTGACGCTGATACTGGCTTCTTGCGCTAAGGTCTCGACCGTCTTTGGTGCCTGGCATAGCAACTCCAACAACTCAAGTCGTTTAGGGCTGGCGACAGCTTTGCCGATGCGGGCGACTTGCTCATAGAGAGCATCTTTGATAATGCGGTTTGATGTCATTTGTTTTACTTCACGAAAGTTTTAGCATTTTATCGGTTGCAGTCAATGCTAGGGAAGATTCCTGATTGACTCGTGCAGGCGAGTGATAAAAATTCATCTTGACCATGTTTGAATAGATCAAGTATATTACATTCTAATGATCTTTGGAATATTAGTTAATTATTGAAAAGGCTAAGCATGAACATCTTATTTATTCTCAATGGCGCACCTTATGGCAATGAAGCGACCTATAACGGCCTACGTTTGGCGGGAGCATTAAGCAAGCGTTCTGACAACGTCATACGACTTTACCTCATGGGTGACAGTGTGGGCACCGCTAAGCGTGGCCAGAAGCTAGCAGCGAATCACGGCAATCTTGAAGCGATGCTCCATGTTGTCGCGCATGCGAACGATAGCCAAGTGGCCGCCTGCGGTTCTTGCTTAGATGCACGTGGCCTTATCACAGAGGAACTGATCCAAGGCGTGCATCGCGGCAGCTTAGAAGAATTGGCAGACTGGACGGAATGGTCGGACAAGATATTAGTGTTTTGAATATTTTTGAAAGCGGATTATGTTTTTTAAACAAAGAGTCAATGACGATGCATCGATTTCCTATTTTTTTGGGTGCGGTGGTCAAGGTAAAGCGGTCGCGGTGGATGTGCTGGCAGGCGATGAAGCCTGGTATCTAGAACAAGCAAAATGTCTAAACGTCGCCATGACGACGGTTTTTGATACGCATATTCACGCTGATCATTTATCGGGTGGCCGTCAACTGGCCGCACTGTGCAATGCAGAGTATGCCTTACATGAAAGTAATCTCGGCAAAGTGCATTTTCCTTTTATGCGCTTGAGTGATCAACAAATCATCATGGCTGGCAATACGCGCATTCAGGTACTGCATACGCCCGGGCATACAGAAGACAGTATTTGTTTGCTGGTCTCCGACTATCGACGCAGTGAAACCCCATGGTTCGTGATTACGGGAGACACTTTATTTGTTGGCTCCGTTGGGCGCCCAGATTTAGCAGGTCGCGAACAGGAAATGGCAGCACGTTTATGGGATAGCTTGCACGCCCAATTACTCAATCGTCAGGACGATTTGGAAATATTTCCCGGACATCAGGCTGGCAGTAGTTGCGGCGCAGATATCTCTGGCAAACCATCGTCAACCATCGGATTTGAGAAGCGATGGAATCAACTACTGACGATGAATCAACAAGATTTTGTGCTGGCAGTGACCGCCAATATTCCACCGAGACCGCTCGATATGGAACGTATGGTCGTCTGCAACTTAGGCTTGACGCCAGACACAGTAGCGTCAACGCATGACTGAGGACGAGCAATCCATGAGTGCATCAGCGCCTTCATTATCTAATCCGCCCCAACTAGGATTGCGTGCCAATCTTGGACAGTTCAGCTTGCTGGTGTTGGTAAATGCCTTTGTCGGCGCAATGGTTGGCATGGAGCGCAGTATTTTGCCTGCTATTGCCGAGCAAGAGTTTCATTTGGCAGCGCGCACGGCGATCTTGGCGTTTATTGTTGTCTTCGGTATTTCAAAAGCATTGACCAATTATTTTGCGGGACGTTTTTCCGATGTGTACGGTCGTAAAGTGATTCTAATTGCTGGTTGGCTCATTGCGATACCCGTTCCATTCTTATTGATGTGGGCACCATCGTGGAATTGGATATTGCTGGCAAATCTGTTCTTAGGCATCAGTCAGGGGCTAACATGGTCAACCACCGTGATTATGAAGATTGATTTAGCCGGTGCACAAAATCGCGGTACCGCCATGGGTATTAATGAATTTGCCGGTTACTTTGCGGTAGGACTTGCAGCATTAGCCACGGGCTGGATTGCTACGCATTACGGCTTGCGTCCCCAGCCGTTTTACCTGGGTGTCGTGTTTGTTGTCGTGGGTTTATTGTTGTCACTACTGGTGATTAAAGAAACCAAGGGGCATGCAACGCATGAGGCAAGCTTGACCCACAAACCATCACAAGTATTGCCGTCTCAAAAAGAAATCTTCTGGCAAACCACTTGGCGCAATCCCAATCTGTCAGCGATCAGTCAAGCAGGCATGATTAATAACCTTAACGATGGTATGGCGTGGGGACTTTTCCCTTTGGTGTTCGCCAGTGCTGGCATGAGCTTTACGCAAATAGGCACATTAGCAGCAATCTATCCCGGCGTTTGGGGTATATGTCAGTTATTCACTGGCGCTTTATCAGATCGCATTGGACGCAAGTGGTTGATCGTCGCAGGAATGTGGGTACAAGCCATCGCAATCGCTTTCAGTGTTCTCTTCGACACATTTGCGTGGTTTGTGAGTGCGGCGGTTTTATTGGGTGTTGGTACTGCCATGGTGTATCCAACTTTGTTGGCGGCTATCGGTGATGTGGTGAATCCCGCATGGCGCGCATCGACGGTCGGCGTGTATCGTTTATGGCGTGATATGGGATATGCATTTGGGGCCTTGTTGTCTGGCGTAATGGCTGATGCCTTTGGGGTCGCTAGCGCAATTTGGTTTGTGGCAGCTTTAACGTTTTTGTCTGGCGTCGTTGCAGCTGTGCGTATGCGGGAGTCTTTGCGATAGCGGCATTGTCTTGGCAAGATAAATCATGGCAAGAGACATACATTAGAAAAGCAATGTATGTCATCTTTCATTTTTGATAGCTAAGCGTGATTCAATAAGTTTTTGGGAGAATGGATCACTTGCATCAACATAGCGCATTGCCGACTGCACATTTTTCCAGCCTACATAGGCCATTAGCGTCTTTAGATCCCATCCGTTCGCCGTCGCCCAATTTGCGAAGCCTCGCCTTAACGAATGCCCACTGTACAGGTCGGCAGATGCGACTCCCGCATTCGTTAAGATAGCGCGAAAAATCGGAATCAGACTATCCTCATGTAGGCTAGCTTCTGCGATATGCCCCCATCGATCAATCGAGCGAAACACCGGTCCAGAGCTTAACTGTGCGACATGAATCCAATCGACAAATGCATCAACAGGACAGAGCTTTGATAGCGCCGGAGTCTTAAAGCTAGTTCCTTGATATCGCCGATCACTTTTCGTTTGTGAAAGATAGCAAGTCATGCCCTCACCAGGAAACACCGAAACATCCTCGATCTGCAATCGTGTCAGTTCATCGCCTCGAAAGCCTCGCCAAAATCCAAGCAGCAAAAGTGCTTTGTCTCGAACATATCGTAGTTCAGCCGGACGATTCCCATCACTACGAGCATTCTCAATGGCCGATTGTATCCAATGTACCACCTGTTCAAGTTGATCTAGTTGCAAGGGCTTGGCCTGCTTTTCTTTGGCGGGGTGAAGTGCTTGAATACCGCGAAAAACTTTACGAACTACTGGTGATTTGGTGGGGTCTGGAAATCCTTGCGAAATATGCCATTGCGCTAGGGCAGCCAAACGCTGTCGTAGGGTATTGATCGCTAGCGTATCAGCGTAAGCGGCCAGATAATTAGCTATATTGTCGGCGGTAGCGGGCAAAAAGCCTCCCCATTCAACTTCAAAATGACGTACGGCGGCTTGATAGCTTTGACGGGTATTGTCGCGGGTAGCCGCTTGAATGTATTGATCAATTTTGCTCATGATTTTAGCGATTACACATGAAATCAGTAATTTACCTTAATTTTTACCTATCACACAGGATAATCCTACATTATCCTTTATTAAAATCAAGAAATATGTGCTTGAAAAATCATTAAATTTAGTATGTAATTACATGGTACGTAATACATTACGATATTTGATGGAGTGACGATATGGCGCGAACTGGTTTATACAAATCCGAAGTAAAAAAAGCACGCGATGCATTGATTGCGCAGGGGCGACATCCCTCAGTCGATGCCGTTCGCGTTGAATTGGGTAATACCGGCTCTAAATCGACAATCCATAAATATCTCAAAGAATTAGAGGCTGAATACGGCAAAGTTGACGATCGAAAAGCATCTATCAGTGAGGCCTTACATGACCTCGTTGCGCGCCTAGCTATTCAGTTGGAGGCAGAAGCAAATGAACGGATTGGCGAAGTGCAGATACAAAGCACGGAGACGGAACGTCAGCTCAATGCATCCATTGCGGCATTAAACGCCTCCAATGAGGCGTTGAGCGAAAAACTAAGCGTTGTCGAGGCCGGAACTCAAAGTGAAGTGGCAGCGCACGCCAGAACTGCAGAATCATTGCAACGCGAAACCATTGCACGCCACACCCTAGAGCAACAGGTAATCGATCTGAAAGAACGTCTACTCGAAAATGAGGCGCACCGGCAATCTTTGGAAACCAAGCACACTCATGCGCGGGAAGCTTTAGAACATTATCGAGAGTCAGTAAAGGAACAGCGCGACCAGGATATCCGGCGCCACGAACATCAAGTACAGCAGCTACAAGGCGAAATTCGCCACTTGCAGCAAAGCCTAGTGCACAAGCAAAACGAAATTACAGGGCTCAATCAGGATGGCGCCAGATTGGTTGCTGAGCTTTCTCAGGCTCAAAAATCACTTTACGAACTGCAGGGGCTTGAGCGAAAGCATATTAGTGAGATTGAGTTGCTCAAAGTGGCTGCTGCCCGTATTCCTTTACTGGAATCTGATTTGGCAACGAAAGATGTCGTTATTGTCGAATTAAGAAATCAATTGTCGGAAATTTCCGCGCAAAACGATGAATTGAAGGCGCAATTTCATGAGCAGCAATTGGAATTAGTCAAATCCTCTGCAGTGATTGAAACTCAAAAAATGATTCTGGCCGATTTAGAGGAACATTTTGACATTAAAAAGCTAACACCAATAATGCAGTCACCACCAGGAATACAGAAATAAGTGTAACAATAGTCTTTCACGGTACATCAACCGCAGCAATTGCGCTGCTGTTGAATTGGCGGGCACTTCACAGTACCGTAGGAACAAAAGACGCAGCAATCGCCGACCTTTGGCCGCAACACAACGCCACAACCTTGACACTCGTAGTAGTACTGGCAAGCATCTGTTGGCATCGTTTCTTGTTTGCTGTGACCACAATGCGGACATGTCAAAATCGATTCGAGGGTTGCGTCTGTCATAGCGTTACTTTCTGACCGTTGAAGGGAATCCGGCATCGGTCGTCGCTTTGGTCAACATCGAGGAGTTGGCTCTGTCCGTATCAAGATTCACTATGGCTGTTTTGTGCTCAAAGTCGACTTTTACATCGGTCACGCCGGGAACTCGCTCCAGTGCTTTCTTGACAGTAATTGGGCAAGTAGCACAGGTCATGTTCTGCACATCGAGAGTGACGGATTTTGGTGTACCTGCCAAAGCTGATCCGCTTAGCAACAGTGCGACGAAAAAGGTAGAAATACGCATCGAAAAGTCCTTTCAATAAAACAGTGAGGCATACAAAGGTAACGCCAGCAGCAATATCACCGGCAAAGTAACGAGCCAAAAGATAATGCGTTGGTTACGGATAACGCGGCCATCGACACAGGCATCACCTGGTTCGCATGACCGTCGACGCACGTACAAATTGTAAAAGGCAGCTCCCAGGAACAGAACTGTCATAGCAGTGAAGTAAGGGCTATATGGCTCAAACGCGATAAGGTGAGATGCCCAACCGCCGCCGACACCTAGCAATAGCAGAACGAGCGGGCCTGCGCAACATGCCGAGGCGCCAAGCGCTGCTAACACGCCCGCTACTAAAGATCCCTTCGTTCCGAATGCCATGCCTCACCTCATTTTGTTTTTTACAGAGATAGGATAAACTCCGTACACATATACGGAGTCAAGTACATGACTGAAAAAATGACGATCAGCCGCTTGGCTGGCGCCGCTGGTGTGAATGTGGAAACGATCCGTTTCTATCAGAGAAGTGGACTGATCGTCGAACCGGCACGTCCATACACCGGCTACCGCACTTATGAGATTGAAGATGTACGCAGAATCAGGTTTATCAA
>CAYWNE010000023.1:0-38188 GCA_964459555.1 uncultured Burkholderiaceae bacterium
ACGCTGTACTCGAGTAGTTGCACGCAGGCGGCACATCGAATCCCAGCGATGTTTAATTTCTCGCTCTGCTCCTCTGCTTGCGGCAGGGCGAGCGATTCTGTAGAAGAGATCGTATTCATGCTTGGGCAGCGCTATTTTTTGCTGCCAAGTACTGATCCAAAAGTCCATCACGAACAATGGTTTGTACCACGGCGTAACAACCATGACAGCACATCGGTTGAGCCTGTCCGAGCACGTCAATATGTAATGCGTTTTTTACCCGCATAGTCTCACCGCAGTGATAGCACTGACAAGTCTCGCCGCGCAAAGCATGCAACCATGCATCGAGGCGACTCACAAACTGACTCGGTAAGGAGAGATTCATAAGCTTCTTTTTTGAGAACTCAATCAAAACCTCATTCACGAACGCACAAAGGGCAATCGGTACGAGTCCAAGATAAATTCTCTTTTTATTTGGGGTAGCCTATAGTAAATCAAAGGTAAGAAAAATACTTGATTTGCCGCAAGTTTCACACACAAATTGGACCTTTTTCAAAAGAGAAAGGCGAAAAAAAACGATGGTGTTTGCCATCGTTTTTCATTTGCTTTTAACAAGCTGGAGCTTATGACAAGTTCCTGAATCGAGCCGAAATGCCCGCCACTGTACTACGCAAATTGGTTTGATTACTTCTACTTCATAACCGGTAAAAGTCGTACACCGGAGCTCAAACTGATTTGATGCTAACGAGTCGTAATTGCAAAAGTAGTGACGTATTCTGACCTCCTCTTTTGAACCAGTTACGCCCTCACTATAGGACAGCGAATTACAGTTCGAAAGAAAATTTTTTCTATCTAAATGAGTCCGCAGATTAAGGAAAACAAAGGCGACGTTCCCTTTCAGAGAATATACTTTCTTCTAGGTACTTTTTATTCGACTGGCGCTGCGATATAGTCGTCTGGACTCCAATAAATTTTGCCATCTTCCTCAGTCACCGCGATCTTACGCAGACGACCACCGCGGCATGGACCGCCAGTGCAATGTCCCGTATCAGGCACATAAATCGCACCATGGGTTGCGCACATGATATACAGGCCGCTACCTTCAAAAAATTCACCAGGTGTCCAATCGAGTTCGACTGGCACATGGGCACAGCGATTCAAGTAGGCGTGTGCCTGACCATCAAAACGCACCACAAATCCAGTCGCCTCATCGCCGCCAGCACGCACGGGAAAGCGAATTCCTTTACCACCTTCTTCGACTAAAGCCGATTCACAAATCAAATATTTTTCCATGATTTCTGATGTCCTATTGTTGAGGAATGGCGATGTAATTCGGCCATTAAGACTGACTCAATAACCACTGATGTAATTCGGGAACTGATTTTGCCGAAAAAATCGGCGAACAGCTCTGTAAGGTCTGCACATCATGCGCGCCGTACTCCACCGCCACCGCCGCCGCGCCGGCATTGTTCGCCATCTGTAAATCGTGCGTCGTGTCGCCGATCATCACAGTGCGGCGCATGTCTTGTCCCAGTTCGCGCGTCAGCTCTTGCAACATGGCTGGATGAGGCTTGGAGAAAGTCTCATCGGCACAGCGCGTTGCATCGAAAACTGAAGTCAACTGCGAGGTGTGCAGAGCACGATTCAAACCGACGCGACTCTTACCCGTAGCGACTGCTAAGAAATACCCTTGCTGGGCGAGATCATTCAACATCTCACGCACACCATCAAACAAAGGGAGTTCGTGATCTTTCGTAAAATAGTTAACGCGATAGCGATCGACGACTTTCTGCGTCATCGCCGCATCCAAGCCGGGAAACACACGCGCCAGGGCCTCCTGCAAACCGAGACCAATCACATGCGAGGCCTCTTTATCACTGGGAACGGACAAGCCGAGATCCTTGGCGGCTCCTTGAAGACTACGAACAATGGTGACCGTACTGTCCATCAGAGTACCGTCCCAATCAAAGACGACTAAATCAAAACGCTTATTTGGCATAGTTGGAGATGTCGCTCCGCACCTTGTGAGTGTGGAGCTCAAGATTAATCAGTATTGTTCTTATTGTACCTGAAGGAATTAATTGGCGTTTCCAACGATGCAAGTTTCAATCAAGCGTCCATCAAAGAGCGGACAAAGTTTTCGCATTCTTTTGGCAAGGGCGCATTGAGTTTCAGCATTTCACCGGTATCAGGATGCCTAAAGCTGATTTGATGCGCATGAAGAAACATACGCTTGAGCGCCCCGCGCTTCTCGGTTGCTTTCAAGAGTTCGCGGTTCAAGCCAAAATCACCATACTTATCATCACCGAGAATCGGGAAGCCGCTTGAGGACAAATGCACGCGAATCTGATGGGTGCGACCGGTTTTCAATTCTGCTTCAAGCAAAGCGAAATCTTTAAACTTCTTCTTCAAAGAAAATACAGTATGCGATTCCATACCATCGGTTTGAACGCGGACGCGCCGCTCGCCATCAGGCGTCGTGTATTTATGCAAAGGCAATTTAATATGTTGCCTTTGATTGCACCAATCGCCCGAAACCATGGTCAAGTAACGCTTATCCGTTTCGCCATCGCGCATCTGTTCATGCAAACTGACCAACGCCGAACGTTTCTTAGCTAACAATAAGAGTCCTGAAGTCTCGCGATCGAGGCGATGCACTAGTTCCAAAAACTTGGCCTCGGGTCTGGCGGCGCGGAGTTGCTCAATCACACCAAAACTGACGCCCGAGCCACCATGCACTGCTACACCAGCGGGCTTGTCAATGACCAACAAATGGGCATCCTCAAAAATGATGGCAAATTCCGCACCTGGAACATGGTTGGTCGGTTTCTCGGCCAAACGAATTGGTGGCACTCTGACAACATCACCTTCTTTTAAGCGATACAACTGATCGATTCGCCCTTTGTTTACCCGTACTTCGCCGGACCGCAAAATACGGTAAATATGACTTTTGGGAACACCCTTGCAAATTCGCAACAAAAAATTATCAATCCGTTGCCCAGCGTCATCTTCAGCGATGGTCAGGAGTTGCGGCTGTGCAAAACTTTGCTCGCTAGCCGTTTTCGACGAATTTTGAAGTATTCCCCCCATTTTTATCGCTAAGTCCTTCATTTTGAATATATAATCACCAAAGCTTGAAATGTGAATTTCGAGCGTGTGTCAGAAAGACGACTATTCTACACAGGGGCGTGTCTATCGGCCTCGCCTATTTTGCAAATTCGATAGAAAAGATGTGTATGCACATCGTTTTGCAAGTCAGGGTTGCAACCAAATGTGGCAATCGGGCTTCAACAAAGCGATTTGGATCAGTTAGTTTGAAATACCAAGGATAAGTCTGGCAAGAAACCTTAGTTGACTTTCATTAGCGTCAGTTAAGTGTAGCTCGCCGGTTGATAGTTATAAGAAACCGAGTCGATTTTGTTGAATGCGCACCCTTATCGCAGTGTGCTGTTTCATTCGACACTAAATCATGCGTTGAAATAACGCCGCTTTATTTAGTAAGTTGCGCATCGCCTGAGTTTGCTAACGCTGGCCTATGGTTGCACCATTTTGCAATCGGCCATAAGCGACCAACTGAGAGACATGTGCACTCGATTGTCTGGTAATAACTATCCGCGCCAAGCGCATGAATAACCTAGAGATGGTCTCGCACCGGCTGTTTAGCCTGACTTGTGCGACACTCGACATCTCTATCGTTTCGTGTCAGTGGCATTTCCCGCCCGCTCAAACTTTCCGCTCCTCGCATACATCCAATGTGAGCTGTCCTCGTTGCGCAAGCAGCTGAGGCTTAGGTGGCTTTATGCCATGGAGAAAAATATGAAACGTATGCTGTTCAACGCAACGCAGCAAGAAGAATTGCGCGTTGCGATTGTCAATGGGCAAAAACTCATTGACATCGATATTGAAACGACCGGACGCGAACTCCGCAAATCCAATATCTACAAGGGTGTTATTACCCGTATCGAACCCTCCCTAGAAGCTTGCTTCGTCAACTACGGCGAAGAACGTCATGGCTTCCTCCCCTTCAAAGAAGTGGCACGGTCTTACTTCAAAGAAGGTATCGACGTACGTAATTCAAGCATCAAAGACGCCTTGCGCGAAGGTCAAGAAATCATCGTTCAAGTAGAAAAAGAAGAACGTGGCAACAAAGGTGCGGCACTGACTTCTTTCATTTCCTTGGCTGGTCGCTATTTGGTTTTGATGCCAAATAATCCGCGTGGTGGTGGTGTTTCTCGCCGCGTTGAAGGTGAAGATCGCCAAGAATTGCGCGAAACCATGGACAAACTCGACTTGCCTTCTGGCATGTCTGTGATCGCCCGCACTGCCGGTATTGGCCGCAATGTTGATGAGTTGCAATGGGATCTCAACTACCTGATGCAATTGTGGCGCGCCATTGATGGTGCTGGCAAGTCTGGCCAAGGCGCCTTCTTGATTTACCAAGAATCTTCTTTAGTAATCCGCGCGATTCGCGATTATTTCCAACCAGATATCGGTGAGATTTTGATCGACACCGATGATATCTACGAACAAGCACAGCAGTTCATGAGCCACGTCATGCCCGACATGGTTCATCGCGTCAAACGCTACAGCGATGACGTGCCTTTGTTCTCGCGCTTCCAAATCGAACATCAAATCGAAACGGCCTATTCCCGCACAGTACCGTTGCCTTCCGGCGGCGCGATCGTGATCGACCATACCGAGGCTTTGGTCTCGGTTGACGTTAACTCGGCACGCGCAACACGCGGTGGCGATATCGAAACCACGGCCTTCAACACCAACTTAGAAGCAGCAGAAGAAGTTGCACGCCAATTGCGTCTGCGCGATCTTGGCGGTTTGATCGTGATCGACTTTATCGACATGGAAAACGCGAAGAATCAACGCGAAGTCGAAACTCGCCTGAAGGACGCATTGCGCTACGACCGTGCACGCGTGCAAATGGGTAAGATTTCCCGCTTTGGTTTGATGGAGTTATCTCGCCAACGTTTGCGTCCATCTCTGTCTGAAGGTAGCCATGTTACCTGCCCACGTTGCAACGGCACTGGCCATATCCGTGATACAGAATCCTCGGCATTGCAAGTCTTGCGTATCATCCAAGAAGAAGCGATGAAGGAAAACTCAGCGGCGATCCACGTACAAGTGCCGGTCGACGTTGCAGCCTTCTTGTTGAATGAAAAACGTGGCGAGATCTTGAAGATCGAAACCCGTCACCGCGTCACTGCCATTCTGATTCCAAACAAACATTTGGAAACACCGCACTACAAACTCGACCGTTTGAAACACGACGATCCACGTTTGGAAGAAGCGCATGCTAGCTACGCAATGGCTGAGCAAGTCGATACCGATATCGGCTACAACAAGCGTCAAAAAGACGACGTCAAACCACGCCAAGAAGCGGTCGTCAAAACCATTACGCCTGAAACTGCACCAATCGTCGAACGCAAACCTGAGCTTGTGAAAGAAACCGCGAAAGAAAGTGGTGGCCTGTTCTCAGGCATCGCTAAGTTCTTTAGCTCGTTATTCGGCGGTTCTAGCGAAGCAGCGCCGGTGGTGGAAGAAAAACCAAAGCATGGTCGCGACAAAAACGATCGCAATCGTCAACGCAACCGCGGCCGTAACCGCGGTCGTAACGGCAATGGCGCGGAGAGCGAAGAGCGCAATGTCAAGGCGAACGATAAGTCGAACGACAAAGCTGCAGACAAATCCGCAGACAAATCCAAAGACAGAGATCAAGCATCGGCAAACGACAACAACCAACAGCGCCAAGGCAAACAACAGCAACAACGCCCTGCACGCGAAGAAAAAGAAGGTCAAGAATCTCGTCGTGAGCGTCAGCAAAAACAACGTGAAGCTCGCAAAGAGAATAATGATGCGAAGCTTGACGATGCCGCAGCAACTAGTGCTACGGTTGCAGCTGTCGCAACACCGAACAATCACAAACCTAAACTGACAGACGTGGCAGAAGCTCAAGCCTTGCCGAACGATGCGGAAAATAGTGAAGCACCAGCATCTGAAGAAGGTCGTCGTCGTCGTCGCGGTGGACGCAATCGCAATCGCCGTGATCGTCATGCTGCAGAAAACGCAGAAGCGATTGTCGCAACTGAAAATAATGGTGAGCTTGCGGTCGCTGCAGCGCCAGCATTTATCCCTGTCGTCGACTTATTGCAAAGTGAAAACGCAACTGCTGAAGCACAACCTGTGCAATCAAGTCTCGATTTAGCTCCAACTGCGCAAGTTGTCGAGTCGCAGCATGTGGTGGCCACCAACGAGACTGCAGTCACTGCAACAGTTTCGACAACCAGCACAGAACCTGCGAGCGAAGCAAACAGTCATATAGAGGCTGTAACAGCACCAGTGCTTACTGAAGTCAGTGCGCAATCTACAGTAGAGACCACCGCTGTTGAAGCGGCTTCTGAAACAGCACTTGAAGTTACTGCCGAGGCAGTTCCTGCAGCGAGCATTCCTGTTGAAGCAACGACACAGGTGGTAGCCGCAACAGTGACGGAAACTGCATTACCTGTGATTGAGGCTGCTCCAGCTGCAGCAGCGGCACCAGCAACTCCTGTACAAGCAGACTTGCTGGCAGAGGTCGCCGCACCAGCCGTGGCAGTAGAAGCCGCTAGTAGCGTAACGATCACTGCTGCTGAGCCTGTGCCTGCCGCCCTTGAAGTAAAGGTCGTGCCAACGAGTGTTTCACCAACCAAGGCAGAACGTGTGGAAGATCTTGGCGAAGTATTGGCAAAAGCAGGTTTGATCTTGGCAAGCACTGATCCGATCAAACTGAAAGCGGCTCAAGAAGCGTCGGCGCAGATCCCAGTCGCACCACGTGTAGTACGCGAACGCAAGCCTGCGGCAGCAGTTTCAAACGAAGCGTTAGTACAAGTCGAAACGAAGCGCTAGGCCTCACGGCTAAGTTCGTATGAGCACCTGTGCGAGGCATCTCCTGCCTTGCACAGAATCAAACAAAGTGAATGCAGCTTAAGCGTATTCAATCAGTCTAGTGCACAGCGAACTCATAAAAAGGACCTGAAGCTCAGTCGAGTTTCAGGTCTTTTTTTCATTTAAAACAGAAAACGACGAGAGACTCCTGCACAAAGTAGAGGGCGGCCAAAGTTTGAGTTGAGAAGCGCACCTATGCTAGAACACAGCGACGAGCATGAAATTCAGCAGACTCAAAATTCGGTCGCGTAGTAAGTTGTGCAGAGGTCTCGACAATAACATGCTGACGAAAATTGAGCTCGATCAAGTTCTGCGCTGCAGCGCAAGCTTAAGCGTGGTATCGTTACGCCTTGACGCACGTTGCTAGACGTTTTTGCCTCTGAGCCTATGCTCCATCGTAGTTGCATGCACCAAGTATCATGTCAGAAAAATTCATTCCTATACGAGATCTCCGAGATCACAGTAACGATCAAAACACAAGCGATGTACTGATCGATAGGGAAAAGCATGCGCCGGCCTTAAAGCACTGGCCAAGACCGCAACAATTGCTCGATGCTACCGGCAGCCTTTTCGATCAAAGACAGCGTGCACTGCATGATCTTCGTATTTCGATTACTGATCGCTGCAATTTTCGCTGCACGTATTGCATGCCTAAGGAAGTCTTTACCAAAGATTACCCCTATCTCGCACACTCTGAACTTCTCAGCTTTGAAGAAATCGTTCGTTTAGCAAAAGTCTTCGTAGCCCATGGCGTCCGCAAAATTCGCCTGACAGGGGGAGAACCCTTACTGCGCAAACATGTTGAGCGTTTGATCGCGATGCTCGCCGAATTACGGACTCCTGATGGCACAGCACTCGACCTCACCTTGACCACAAACGGTTCACTGTTACCACAAAAAGCACAGGCTCTACGCGATGCAGGCTTGCAGCGCTTGACGGTATCACTCGATGCGCTGAATGACTACACTTTCAAACGCATGAATGATGTCGATTTCCCAGTAAGTGCCGTGCTCGATGGTATCGCTGCTGCTCAAGCTGCTGGTTTCGAAGACATCAAAATTAATATGGTCGTCAAACGTGGCGTCAATGAGCAAGAGATTGTGCCGATGGCCAAGCATTTTAAAAATACTCCGCACGTCTTACGCTTCATTGAATTCATGGATGTCGGCGCCAGCAATGCTTGGCAACGCGAGCATGTCATTACTACCGAGGAAATCATCGCGCGATTGAATCAGGAAGGGCTAACCCTCGAGCGCCTGCCTTCACGTCAAGCAGGTGAAACTGCACAACGCTATCGTTACCTTAACGGTGGTGAGGTTGGCTTTATCTCTAGTGTAAGTCAAGCCTTTTGCGGCGACTGCAATCGATTACGGCTATCGACACAAGGCGCGCTATACACCTGTCTGTTCGCGACACAAGGACATGATCTTCGTAGCCATCTTAGAACGACCGATCTCACTGATCCGACCCAAGCCGATGCCGCAATTGCCACCGTGATCCGTCAGATTTGGGAAGCACGACAAGATCGCTATTCAGAACTGCGGAGCGAGAACAGCACACAACATCTCGCGCGCAAAATTGAGATGTCCTATATTGGTGGTTAGATTGATTCGGTGACGTAGTCCATGAAAGCTAACGCAATAGTACCTGTTGATTCAATCACCGGACTGATCTTGGCCGGAGGACGAGGCAGTCGCATGGGTGGCGTCGACAAAGGTCTACAACTGTTTCAAAACAAAACACTGATCGATCACGTGATTGCGAGACTGGCGCCACAAGTGAAGGCAATACTGATCAATGCAAATCAACATCACGACGTCTACGCGAAATATGGTCATCGTATGTTCGCTGATCACGAGAAAAATTTTGGCGGTCCACTGGCTGGAATCGATGCTGCTTGGGATTATTGCGAGACCGATTACCTGCTGACCGTTCCTTGTGATTCTCCCTTTCTTGCGGCAGACCTGGCGCTTCAATTATCAAAAGCCTTCCATGTCACAGAGGATATCCCGACACAACCACCGATCCTTGCAGCGATCGCCGCCACCAACGAGACACAAGATGATAGTCACTGCTTACGCTTACAATTACACCCGGTTTTCTGTTTGATGCACAGGTCAGCAGCAGCTGCACTCAAAAAATTTCTTGCCGATGGTGGATCGAAAATGCGAGATTTTTTCGACACAATCAATGCCGCGCACATTATGTTCGATCAGTCCGAACACTTTGTGAACCTCAACACATTGCAAGACCTGCGAGAGTATGAAAGCCTATCCTGCTTACCGAGATCAAACCAAGAACAACATTTAGACGCCGAATGATCATGAGCATCTCCACACTAGAAGCGCTAACCCAACAATACTGCACGGAGCATGGTCTCAGTGTTCAAGCGGCACAAACAATACTCGATGGCTTTATCGAGCCCATCACCGAGATCGAGCACATCGCCCTGCATCACGCTTTTGGGCGCGTTATGGCAGAGGATATCGTTTCACCTATTAATGTGCCGCCTCACCACAATTCGGCCATGGATGGCTTTGCTTTCCACTCCCGAGTTTTGCCAGTAAATGGCCACATCGAATTGCGCGTAGCGGGTCTCAGGCTTGCAGGTCAAACCGATCGCATCACTCTCGGAACTAATGAATGTTTGCGCATTATGACGGGTGCAAGGATGCCCGATGACTGCGATACTGTCGTGCCACAGGAATGGTGTGAACTGGTAAAAGATAATACTGGTGCAAGCACCCATATTCGTTTCGACAGCAAGAAACTCAAGGCTGGCGACAATCGTCGTCTTGCTGGCGAAGATCTCGCTCTAGGACAACAAATCGTCTCCCGAGGCAAGCGTTTGCATGCAGCCGATGTGGGCCTCTTGGCCTCGGTCGGCATCTCACATGTACGAGTTTTTAGAATGCTACGCGTTGCTTATTTCTCGACTGGTGATGAGTTACGATCGCTCGGTGAAACACTCGACGCTGCCTGCATCTACGACAGCAATCGCTACACCTTGTGTTCACTGCTCAAGGCCATGGACGTCGAAGTGATTGATCTTGGTGTGATTCCTGATCGCCCCGAACAATTGAAAGCAAGCTTGAACCAAGCCTGTCAAAGCGCCGATGCAATCTTGACCTCTGGCGGTGTTTCGATGGGGGCTGCGGACTTCACTAAGCAAGTGATGCAGGAGATGGGCGAAGTCGTTTTTTGGAGTCTAGAAATGCGTCCTGGGCGTCCCATGGCCTTCGGTCGCATTACAGCTGGAGAGCGCCCCGCCTATCTGTTTGGTCTTCCCGGCAATCCTGTCGCCGCAATCCTCAATTTTTTATTCTTGACCCGCCCTGCTCTACAGACCCTTCAAGGAATGACGCCATTGCCGCTAACTTGGGTTCCGGCGATCGCCACTGACGCCGTCCGCAAACGACCTGGTCGCACTGAATATTTACGCGGCATCGCCAGCCACAATGACAATGGTCAGCTCATCGTTCGCACCACAGGATCGCAAGGCTCAGGCATATTGCGCTCCATGGTTGAAGCCAATGCCATTCTTGTGTTGGATGAGGCGCAAGCAGATGTGGCGCCTGGTGATATAGTGAAATTGCACTTATTGCATGGACTTTTTTCTAATGCTTAGAATGCCTCGAATCACTCGGCAATGATTAACACTTGAGTAGGCGCAAGCGAATCAAAAACAAAAGGCGTATAATTGCCACAAAGAAATAATGGCAATACTTAGATCATGTACGCACACTTTAGAAGCTATGTTCTTAGCTCGTTCAAGGCGAGCCTTGCACAGCTCAAATTTGAAACTAGATTTTACGTCTTTATCAGTATTACACTGAGCCTCTTGCTCACCTGTATTCAACAAACGGCGTTTGCACAAACACGCGTACCGCTCCTCTTCGGTGAGAATAAAAATGAAAAAGGTGAATACGTTCCTATGCCTGAACGTTTCACCAAAATGTTTCAATTTGTTGAAAAGGATCTCAACATTAAATTTGAATTTCAAATGTATCCATGGAATCGTGCGGTCAAAATCGCCTCAACAGAGGGAGGCCTAATCTTTGGTCTCAGCCGCACACCCGAACGCGAAGAGATTTTCAGTTTTTCCACACCAGCCTTATACAATTATTTGTGGTTAGTAACACGACGCGACAAGAAATTCCCTTACGAGCAGTTAACTGATTTACGTGGGAAAACCATAGGTGTAGTGCGTGGCGCGCGCTATGGCGGCGAGTTCGATACCCACAAGAATGCTCTATTCAAAGTTGACGATGATATCGACGCCTACGGCCCACGCTTACAAAAAGTATTGAATGGCCGGGTCGATGCAATGTTGATTGCTAGCTCGTCTGCCGATGCAAGTGAGGTTGAACGTCAAGTCAATCAAATAAAGATTGACGAACACGATCAAATTCCTACAATCCCTCGTTTTTCCGTACTCAGCACTGCGGTACTCAAAGATGGAATTTGCTTCGCTCAACTGAAAGGCAAGAACGATCAATTGATGGATAAAATTTCTGCATCTCTGGTGCGCTATTACGCCTCAGAGGCGCGCACCAACAAGACTCGCAAAGCGTTGAAATAATCATTCAGACAGGCTGTTTGAAAGTACCACAAGAGCGACACAAACTGCTACATTTTCCGACAAAGTTGCGACAGTAACGCGATGTTATTGCAAGTCGTCCCTCCCTATACTTTGGGCTTCGTTAATCGTGTTAATGGAGTCTCAATTGAAGTCAACGCTTTACACATCCAGCATCCTTCTCGCTCTCAGTCTCAGTGCCTGCGGTGGTAACAATGCGCCTGCCCCAAGCAGTAATATTAAAATTACCAGCGTCACATCAGACCAAATGGTGTATCGCAAAAATACGGTAATCACGGTCAAGGGCGAGCACCTCGATGAGGACTTCAACATGACGAACAAAGCCTGCTTAAGTATTACACCACTGTCAGGAAGCACGGCCAACCAGAAGAGCTTTAGCTGTAAGATTGTCGGCGTGGGCCAACAAGGCCTAGTCATCACGGACCGCAACGGTAAAACTGTCTATTCGGAGAATCTCAATATTCCATTAGCGAAGCAACCGCAGGTAACGATGACAACCTCGCTCGGCACTATCGTACTCGAACTCAATCCAGCCAAAGCACCGGTGAGTGTCGACAATTTCCTCAACTACACTGAATCAGGCTTTTACGTTAACAAGATCTTCCATCGGGTCATTAGTAATTTCGTTATCCAAGGAGGCGGCTACACCGCCGATCTCAATTTGGCGACAACCCAAGCACCGATCAAATTGGAAGCAAACAATGGCCTGAGCAATCTCCATGGCAGTATCGCCATGGCACGTACCAGCGCTCCTGATTCGGCGACGTCTCAGTTCTTTATCAATGTCGTCGACAATCCTAATCTTGATACAACAAGCGGAGGTTATGCCGTATTTGGTAAGGTCGTAAGTGGTCTCGACATCGTCGACAAGATCAAAGCCGTTCCGACCGGTGCACGTGGTGGTTTGACCGACGTGCCCAATACAGCTATCACCATTAGTTCTATGCTGCAGACACAGTAATCAGCGAAGCAAAGCTAGTCTTCTCGAGCCGACAGCTGGAAATTACCGCTTACTCCCTCTTGGGGCTGACATTGGGTCAGCCCTTTTTTTTTGACCCGCAATTCCCAAACTTCGGCTGAATACCTAGAAGCCATTGTGGTACATTGAGCGCCTCACTTTGTTCCAAAGTTCAAGCATGAAAACGCTCAAACCTATCACTCAATTACTATTTGCCCTTCCCCTGCTTTGGCTGGCTGCCTGCAACGAGGACTATGCTCCCCTGCCCACTGTAGAAAAAGTGGAGGTGGATCGCTATCTAGGGAAATGGTATGAAGTAGCAATGATACCCAATCGCTTTCAATCGATGTGTGCGGCCGACACCCGAGCCGAATATCAACGTGATGGCGATGGTTTGAAGGTCATTAACCGTTGTCGCAAACCCGATGGACGCATTGAAACCGCAGAAGGCGTGGCGAAACTTGTCGACGGTAGCAACAATGCCAAATTACGCGTGAGTTTCTTTCGACCATTTTATGGGAACTATTGGATCCTAGATTTAGATCCGAATTATCAGTGGGTATTGGTTGGTGAACCTTCACGAAAGTATGGATGGATTCTATCTCGCAATCAGCAAATCGATGCGAAACAACTTGAGCTGGTACTCAAAAAAGCTGAAAGCTTGGGTTATCGCCTCAGCGATTTCAAACTGACACCCCAAGTCAACAGCATCAACTAGTTGATTTGCCAAGTATCGCTTGTTGGACATTGGCAGGCTTTAACCTCGCACCGCGTTCGCCTTTAAGACAGCAAAGCGGTGCAATCGCTCTGCAAGGCTACCACGTGATCTGACAAGCAAACGCCAACATCACCAAAGCCAAGACAAAATAAATCAACTGTAACGGGATCATCCACTTGGCCCAGGTCGTCCATGGAATACGTGCCAACGCCAACACGCCGACAGTGATACCGGAAGTCGGAATCATCGGTGTGGTGAACTCGCCAAACTGAAACGCCAAGACCGCAGTTTGACGCGAGACACCAACCAGATCCGCCAATGGCGCCATGATAGGCATCGTCAAAGCAGCCTGCCCGCTTCCCGAGTGAATAAAGAAATTGATCACCGATTGAATCACAAACATTTTATGTGAAGCAAACACCGCGTTTTCTGACTGCACTAATGGCATTAGGTGATACAGCATGGTGTCGATAATCTGTGCATCTCGCGCTAAAATCATGGTCGCCCGCGCTAGCGCAATGACCATGGCCGTCGTTACGAGGTCCTTGGCACCGTGCATGAAGGCTTCAACAAAACGATCCGCAGATAATCGCCCGACGACACCGACGGCAATAGCCATGCCCAAGAACAAGGCGGCGATCTCGTTCACAAACCATTCATATTTGACGACACCCAAAACCATCACGCCCAGCGTTGCGACGAACATCAACAAAACCGCTTTATGTGTGCCCGTCATGCCCTCGAAATCAGCGAGTTCGTCGCTCTTCAATTCTTGACGACGTTCCTGATCTATTGCAAAAGTCGGACTCAATTCAGGACGCGCCTTGATATGCGCTGCATACCAACTCAAGAACATAATCGTCAAGATGGTAGCACTAGCCCACACCACTAAACGAAATCCTATACCCGAGAATACTGGCACTCCCGCAATGCCTTGTGCAATACCAACATTGAAGGGGTTCAAAAAGGCAGCGGCAAAACCGACTTGCGAACCGACAAAAGGAATGGCGACACCAGTAATCGAGTCGTAACCCAAGGCCAATGCCAATGGAATGAATATCATCACAAATGGAATCGCTTCTTCAGCCATGCCAAAACTGGCACCGCCGAGTGAAAACAAAGTGACAAAGACAGGGATAATCATCACCCGCACTAGTCGTGAATGGGTATGCGCTTTAGCGACCGACTTGATCATGGAATCAATTGCTTCGGTTTTCTGTAGCACCGCAAACGCACCGCCAACGATCAACACAAAACCAATGATCTGTGCCGCTTCGACGAAGCCCTTGATTGGTGACATCATCAGATCGACAAAACCTTGTGGGTGACTGGCGATGGTTTGAAACGATGAAGGATCAACTACCGTTTTGCCATTGATCACTTGCGTCGCATATTTACCACCGGGTACCAACCAAGTTGCAATGGCGATTAAGGCCATCAATGCGAACAACAGGACAAAAGTGTTCGGCATCCTCAATTTTTTCAGCATAATCATCTCCTCTCTTTTCTTGTAGGACTATGCTGACAATAAATTGCCAGTGCGATAGGCAAAATGTCCGGCAACTTTAGCAATGCGTGTACCAGCATGAACATAGCGCCGCGCAACGCGCGCGAACAAGACCCCACTCACACTGGCACGTAAAGGTGTAACTTCTGCTGTGATTGGGTCGATCAAATCAGCAATACTCTCTCCTGCTTGAATCACGCTGCCCAAAGCTTTGGTGAACACTACAATCCCAGCATGTGGCGCGACCAAGGGCTCAACGCCTTCTAGTGGCGTGGGTACGCAAAGTGGTGGTGGCACAACTAGAGATACATCGGACTCAACCACTCGTGAAATATGCCCTTCGTATTCCAAGTATGCGATGATGGCTTCGGCATCTTGTCGTGCATATTCATGATCGACATCTGCTTCGCCACGCAATTCCACAGTCAAGGACTGACAAGCCAAAGGAATGGTTTTGCTTTGCCCAAAATGCTCTTGTAGTTCCCACCAGTGGCGTGAACAAGAATCATCGAACGGGTCATCACCTGGTAATTTTGAGATTAGCAGAGCGTGGGCTTGCAAGAATCCTGCGAGTGGTAAGCCACGTTCCGCCAAGGGTGCGCCCGTGTAGAGGTGCATGACAGCTTGGTTATCGCAATGCAAATCCAAAACGATATCTGCATCGATCGCCAAGCGCTGCAAAGTCTTTTTAAGCTGTGCAGTCTCGTCTTGCGCGACAAGTTCATCCAATATTTCTGCTGCAGTGCGACGTATCAGTTGCTGGTTAAAAGTGGGATCACCGTTGAGCTGATCGCCAATGCGTTTAATTAATTCAGGCGTGAGGTGCTGATAACCGCGATTAAAATTAATTCCCGTACCCAGATCAAAACGTCCAAAAGCCGTACCCTGTATATCTTGATTTAGACCAACAGGATTAGCGACGGGCACTAGCACGATACTGCCCTCGATCGCTCCTTGGTTTTCGAGCTCTGTCAGACGTTTGCGCAAGTAGTGACTGACCAACATCCCGGGGATCTCATCAGCATGAAGAGACGCTTGAATATAGGTTTTCTTACGGGTTTCGTTGCGGCCAAAATGATGGCTCACAATGCGTCTCTCACTACCAGCACTACGCTGAGACAAAACATGAATATCGCTACGCATAAACTTTAACTCTCTTCTTAGAATGGGGGAAGGCAACCATAAACTGATGCTTACTTAAACACCAATTCGCGCTTTTTTCTTGTATGACAGACTTTTTCCTGTCGTGTACCTCTTCGCCGCACCAAGCAAAATCGTCTTTGTTCGCCATATCATCACAGTTATGGTCCAGAATCAATCGCTTGCTTGGTTTCTCGCAGCTGAGGAATTCTCATTCTCTTAGTCGACCACGGTTTCAATTACAGGTCCTCGCGTCGATCATGACGAGGTGACGCTACTTCGACTCACTTCCTTCATCAAAACAATGCGCTTTTACTATTGATGTGAAAAAGTATATGTCTGTTTTTTTACACATTTTAGCGTCATGAAAAAAATCTGACAATAACTATTGAAATTTATTTTGATTCGTTCTAAAGTTCAGTCACGCAGTTTTTTACATATTTTTTTCAAATTTAAATTCAATGAAAAAAAATACGACATTGGAAGTGGATGCCGCAGCTAGCACCAAAGTTGATACAACGAGCGCTTCGTTGGACAACAGCAGCGCCGGTCACTCGCCTGACTTGGTATTTGCGAAGTCCAGCTTAGGCAATGCACTCTTGGCGCAATTACAAGATGGCTCTGCTTCCTACAAGCGCATCGCCGATTATCTCTTGCGCAATCAGGTCAAAGTGACAGCACTCGGGATTGAAGATATGGCAGCGCACTGTGATGTGTCGACAGCCACCATTAGCCGTTTTGCGCGTGACCTCGGATTTTCCAATTACGCCGCTTTGAAAAATAAGATTGCGGAGACTGTGCAAGCCATCTTTTCGCCTGTCGAAAAACTACGCAACACCATTGAAGGAAGAAAACCAAGCAGTTCACCAGCTCACGCCAGTTTACAATCTGCAGCCGCCAACATTAATGCCGCGAGCAACGGTCTTGAAGAAGATCAGATGCAGCAAGTGGTGAGCAAACTCTGTAAAGCGGGAACAGTTTATATCATGGGCTTTGGTTTAAGCGCCCATATCGCTGGTATGTTAGCGCTGCATTTACAACCATATTGCAATCGCGTGGTGGAAGTCGTGGCTTACGGCGGCACTGAAGTTGCAGCCGGCAATCTCGCCAACATTACCGAAAAAGACGTATTGGTGGTGATTTCTTTCCCGCGATATGCAATTGACGTCATACGCCTCACACAATTTGCGCGTCACCATTCGACCTGCATCGTCGCGATTACCGATTCCGCAGCATCACCTTTAGCGCAATTGGGCGATTACCTTTTATTAGCACCGAGTACTCATGCGGTATTGCCGAGTAGTTCAACTGCAGCCATTGCGGTGGTCGAATCACTCGTCAGTAGCATCATGGTCTCCAATAAGAAAAACGTCGAGAAAGCGATTCGTTTAACGGAAGCGCTCTCAGGCTATTTACACAATAACGATAACACCTCAAGAACCACGCAACTGGAAAGTCGCAAGCCGAAAAAGTAAGTCTCTAGCGAACCCTTATTGTTTTAAAACTTCAGCAGCAAGCACTGGCAACAGTGCTTGAGGGGATCTCTTTTTCGCAAAATTTTTGCAGCATTATTTAAACATAGGACTTACGCAAAACTACGCTGACGAGGCGTGGAGCCGAAGGCAGTATGGTTGTACAGCACGGCGAACACAAGGACGTCAGCGTCTGTTTTGCGTAGCTCCTAAAACAGAGGAGTTGGAAAAATGAGTCAACAGCAAAAGGCAACCCAGGGCTTTCCTTCGGTGCCAAAAAAAATCACCGCAGCAACCTGGTCCGCATTGAGCGTGATGGCGATGGTCGGCCTCGCCAATAATGTCTACGCGCAGTCAACAGAACCCGTTGTCCAAAAGATTGAAATCACTGGTTCGTCGATCAAACGTATCAATGCGGAAACCGCTTTGCCCGTGCAAGTCATAAGCCGTGTGGAAATCGCAAAAACTGGAGCGACCACTGCCGAGCAATTGCTGAACACCCTGAGCGCCAATACTGGTTTTACTCAAGAGTCTGCAAGTATCAGCGATAAACCTGGTTCTAGCGGTTTGTCTGGCGCAAACTTGCGTGGTCTTGGGGTATCATCCACACTCGTCCTCTTGAACGGTCGCCGTTTGGCAGCATTTGCATTCGGTGGTGAAGGTACAGACTTGAACTCGATTCCTTTGTCTGCCATTGAACGCGTCGAAGTCTTGAAAGACGGTGCATCTGCGGTATATGGTGCCGATGCGGTTGGCGGTGTCATCAACTTCATCACACGTAAAGATTTTTCTGGCTTTGAAGCAAGCATCGGTGGCATGCGGACTCAAGAAGGCGGTGGCGGCGACAAAACAGTAAGCTTCCTCGCTGGCTTCGGTGATCTCACAAAAGATGGCTTCAACGTTTTTGCAAGTCTGCAGCACAAGAAAAATGACCAACTGCGAACAGCACAACGTGATTTCGCAGTCAGTGCATGGCGTCCATTAGAAGCACGCGGTTACCCAGACAACTTCACATCTGCCAATACTTTCCCAGCCGGCATATACTCGGTATCTGGTAAAAAATATTTGGGCAATCCAAGTGCACCAGATTGCGCACCACCAGCCAGTATCAACATCAGTGGCGCTTGCCGCTTCGACTATCAAGCAGCAGCCGACATCTATCCAGAATCTGCGAAAACAAATTTGGTCAGCCGCGCGACTTTGGCGATCGATGCAGATCACACGATTTTTGCAGAATTTACTGCTTCCAAAAACGACGCCAAATATCGTCTTTCACCAACTGGCGTGAACGGTAACCAAGGCACTAAATCGAGTGCTTGGACTTATCCTGCTGGCGGTCCTTTCTATCCAGCTTATTACGTCAATTCTGCTGGTGTAAAAGTAGCCACCGATGGCCAACCATTCAATGTCCGTATTCGCTTAACACCAGGTGGCGCACGTACTAACGGTCAAGAGTCTGATCAATCTCGCCTCTTGCTCGGTAGCGAAGGTACGATCGCAGGCTGGGATTACAACACGGCGATTGCTCACTCCGTCTCCGACAATACACAAACACTGACCAACGGTTACTACGACCGGGCTAAACTGCTGGCAGCATTCAAAACTGGTAAGATCAATCCATTTGGCGCCCAATCTGCTGAAGGCCAAGCTTTACTCGATTCCGCCGAGCGCAACATCGATGGTCGCAAAGGCAAATCAACGAGCGATGTGTTCGATGCACGCTTCACCCGTGAAATTGCGCAAACCGACGCTGGCCCAATCGGCATGGCGACCGGTATTGAATTCCGTCGTGAAAAATTGGAAGATAACTCTTCTGACGAAATTTTGGCAGGCACAATTTACTCCACATCGAAATCCCGCCGCGTCAGTGAAACACGTGATGTCAAAGCGATCTTTACTGAGTTCGACATTCCATTGACGAAAGAACTGAGCGCACAAGCCGCCTTGCGTCATGACGCCTACGGTGGCAACATCGGTAGCTCGACCAATCCGAAACTCGCGTTGCGTTATCAGCCGAATAAAGACATTTTGTTCCGTGCTTCCTTCGGTACTGGCTTCCGTGCACCAACCATGAAAGATCTCGATCCTTCTAGCGTTGAAACCTCCACTGGTGGTTTGTACTTCGATACGATTGGCTGTGCAAAATACAATTCTCAATGCTACAGCGATCAAATTCCAACGACTGAATCTGGCAACCCGAATCTGAAACCTGAGAAATCCAAACAATTCTCGTTTGGTATGGTGTGGGAACCAGTTTCATCGTTCTCGGCAACGATCGACTATTGGAGTGTACGCAAGACAGACGTGATCAAGTTTGCTCCTGAAACTTTGATCGATACAGATCCAGCCTACGTTGAGAAGTTCATTACCCGTGACAGCGATGGTTATATTTTGAACTGGGCCTTGACCGCACAGAACCAAGGTAAAGAAACCAAGAGCGGTATCGATTTGAACTTCGCCTATCGTTTGAAATTAGATGGTGCAGGCAAAGTCACGACGCGCCTATCTGGCACCTTGATGACCAAGAGCGAACAACAATTCGCGGAAGGTTCCAAAGTCTTCGACAACCTCGGCAAATGGGGTTTTGAATATGTGACTCCAAAATGGCGTCATCGTTTAAGCGCTGACTGGGATATCGGTTCTTGGGGCTTCACACTGGCCAATAGCTTCCAGTTGCATCACGAAGATCAACAATTGGATCCAAACGGCAAACGCCCAACTGTGGCTTCATACAGCTTGTGGGATTTGCAAGCCGCCTACTACGGCTTCAAAGACATCAAGATCAGTGGCGGCGTTTTGAACTTGGCAAATACCAAGCCACCATTCTCGAATCAAACTTTGACCTACTTCGCAGGCTTCGATTCGACCTATGTTGATCCACGTGGTCGCTCGTTCTACATTCGTTTGAACTATGCATTCAAATAAGAGCGCGCATAAAAACTTTTTGTAATATAAGTGCTTCACCGTGTTATCCGATCACCTAGGAAAAACCTAAGCATCCTCCTGTGCTTAGACCTAGGTGATCCGATCGCTTTGTTTTCTTGTGCGGTATTTCTCCCGCATTTAGGGTAGCATCACCGCTACCCTTTTTTTTATTCTCAGCTGTCGCATTTCGATCACGCATCCGCAAACGATTTATTTTTATCATGAAGAACTGGCCTTCTCCTTTCATCAACATCTGTCTCAGCGCTCGTTTCTTGGTCGCCTTTGCGCTTTTTTTCGCACAACACGTCTGCCTTGCTCAAACTGCGAACGACAGCAAAAGCGAAGTTCAAGGCAAGTTATTGATTATCGGTGGTGGCCTGCGCTACGACAACGTCGATATCTGGAAACGCCTCGTCAATGAAGCTGGCGGTTCGAACGCGAAGATTGCAGTGATTCCAACTGCCTCAGCCAATCCAAACAAAACCGGCAATCTCGTGGTGGAAAACCTGAAAGCTTATGGCGCACAAGCCTTCCTCGTTCCACTCTCCGAGCGGCTGCGCGATAGTGAAGGCAAACCAAGCATAGAAAGTGTCAGTAACGATCCGCAATGGGCGGAAAAAATTAAGCATGCCACCGGTATCTATTTGACCGGTGGTGACCAAAATCGCATAACTCGCGCTCTGTACACCAAACAAGGCCAACGCACACCTTTACTCGAAGCGATGTGGGACATGTATCGTCGTGGAGGCATCATCGCCGGCACCAGTGCTGGCGCGGCTATCATGAGCGAAACCATGTTCACGGACGCAGGCAGCGTACTACAGACGCTACAACGAGGCGCACAGCATGATCGGGAATACGGCAGGGGATTAGGTTTTATTGGGCCCGGAATTTTGGTTGACCAACACCTTATCATTCGTGGTCGATTCGCCCGCATGCTGCCAGTCATGCAGGCTACTGGGATTCCGCTCGGTTTGGGTATTGATGAAAATACCGCCATGCTAATCGACCGACAACGTCGCATGGAAGTCATCGGCTACAAAGGTTCTATCGTAATTGAGATGGATCAACAACCGTCAAAGCCTCAAGTACATACGACGCAGCCATTTGCCGCGCATGATCTTCGTATTCACTATCTTAGCGATGGTGATCAACTTGATTTACAGACTCGTCAAATTTCACCCGCGCCAGACAAAGAGCTCCTGACTGAAACGCAATCCGAAGAAGCTGATCAGCAGATGGACATGGTCAGCAATATCCTCGCCAATACTGCTGTAGTCGAACTGATGAGCCAGTTGATCGAAAGCCCCGCCCACGAAATGATAGGCATGGCATTTGACGTTGATCCCAAAGCCAAATCGCGGTGGGGCTTCCGTATGCGCTTTAGTAAGACCGCCGATAGCCGAGGCTATTTTTCGAGCAAAACGGGCATGGAAGCTTACACTGTAATTGGTCTCAAACTTGATGTGACGCCACTGAAAGTACGTCAACCGCTCTTTGTCCGAGTAGGCGCAGGCCATACAAGCGATACGAAGAAGTCCAACACGCCCTAGCAATTTGGTAGCCATGCTCTAAACTGCACAAAGCGACTTACTCAGTCGTGGGTTTTGTCGTAAGCTGATGTCCACAAAAAATCAAAGGAGACTTTATGAGCGAACCTATGACATCTGCCACAGTGCCGCAAATGCGTGAAATTCAACGTCTGTTGGGGCACTATGGTGAAAGCCACCAAAACCCAACTAACGAGAAGATTCACTTTATTTGTGTTCCCACCATCGTGTGGACGGTGCTTGGACTCGTGTGGGCGATTCACCCCTGGGCGGCTTACGCTGGCACCGCGCTGGCGCTGCTGTATTACCTTAGCCTCTCTGTGCCATTCGCCTGTGGCATGGCTATCATGGCTAGCATCATGCTGGCGATCTTACACCAGATTCCTCAAGCTTACGTATTGCCTACTGCAGCGGCTGTGTTTGTTGTAGCCTGGATAGGCCAATTCATCGGCCACAAGATTGAAGGCAAGAAGCCCTCGTTTTTTGAAGACGTGCGTTACCTGTTGATTGGCCCACTATTCGTCTTGAGCTTCCTCTATCGTCGTCTGAATATCCGCTACTAAGCCTAACAAATCGACTAACAAATAAAAAAGCCGCAGCGTTCAAACTGCGGCTTTTTTGTGTCTTGAGGAATGTGGATCAGAAGTTGATCACCTCGCCCCCCCGGCGTATTCCGATTAAGACAAACTCCAGATGTGTTCCAATTTCGCCCAAGCTTGTTGAGGCTTGCCGTCTTTCATCGCTGGTTTGAATTTGCAAGAGCTGTAAATTTTAACAGCGGCTTTGTCCAAAGTTTTGGAACCACTGGATTGATCGACTTTCGAGTCGACGACGCTGCCATCAGGACCAACCAATACAGACAACAAGACTGTACCTGTTTCTTCATTCATCAACGCTGATTTTGGATAGACTGCTTTTTCGCAAGTTTGTTTTTCGACCACTGGAGCGACTTCTGCCGCATTGACTGCACCAAATACACTAACGAGGCTCAAGGCTAACAATACTTTTTTCATATCACAATCACGGAAAGAGTTAAACAAATACCCACGGGAAATTATTGCCACATGGAAAAATCATGATTGTACGCAGATTTTTTCCACGTGGCAATAACTTTGCTCATTTTTTTGGCAGTTTTTTTATTCTCTCCGCTTGGATTAATCACTTTTACAATAAAAAAACCGGAGGCTCTGTAAGAACCTCCGGCTATCAAATTCAACCCCGTTGGGAGACAGCGGATTGAATCAGGTTCACCCCGACCTATTCGTAAGTTGCGCTCAAAGTCACGCCAGAGAATGGCTGTTTAGCACGCAAAACTATGTAGTACCACTGACCGGCAGTCGGTGTGGCCAAGAAGACGCTTTCATCATTCCCCGCTTTCAACGAGGCCGCGTCGTATGAAGTTGTGGTTGGATACGCGCCCTTCTTCACATACAAATCGACATCACCCGTGCCGCCATTAGTGAACAACTTCAAGTTCTTCGCACCGGTAGGCAACATGATGTAAGCGTAAGCTTGTGAGCTAGAACTCCAATTCTTAATCGAGCAATTCTTACCGAGCTGGCTGGTAGACGAGCACGCTGGCAACGTAACCACGGGAGTTGTTGGCAATGGTGGCTCACCTGCGACTGTCGCTGTCTGCACCCAATTAGCAAACTCGGTGTCGTACTTAGTACCGATTGCATTGATGTAGCTTTGATAGCCGGAATAGTCACCAACACGGAACTTCGCCACCATCGCATCGATATCGCTGCGATGTTTCTCATTCATGAAACGTACGGCCATGTAACCCCAGCGATAAGCACGTGTCACATAATCGGACATCGAATAGGTATTACCAAAAATAGTGCTGAGCTTATAGGTACCTGTCTTCGCTGCATCAATCGCTTCTTGGTAGTTATTTTTGTGTGACAAATATTCAGCCACACCTTCAATCCACCAAATCGTCGGTTGCGCAGTACCGGCGGAGAAATCACCCAACATATCGAAGCGACCATCAAGGTAATGCACGTATTCATGCTCTAAATTCCATACCGAGAAAGTAGGACGTAACCATGAAGCTTCGTGGGCGATGAAGCGCGCTTGGTTATTGACATCTGCCGGATTACCTTCGAGGTACATACCGCCGTTATCGGTACTAATGCCGTAGATCGCACCAGCATACTTGTTGTAGTTGGTGTAGTCATCGAATACGACCAATTCCAAAGACTTGTTATTGTCATTCGCCACTGGTGTGTTATTCGTCAACAGCATTTTATGGAAGTAGGTCTCCTCAGCACCGAGAATGGCGCACGAATCTTGCATCTGCTGCGTGGTCATGTCTTGCGCGCGAATCTTGATGGTTGGGCTGCAAGTGTAGCTGTACTTCAAAACAGCATCTGCCAGTTTAGTCTGATAACCACAAGTACCATACTCGGCGCAATTCGCGCTATCGTAGTAGTCGACCGCCTTCGCAGCATTCAGCCACAAATCGCTATCGGCACCGGTCATGGTTGAGGTCGCGAGTTGATTCTTAACCATCGGCTTCACCATCGGTACCAATGCCGCATACTTCATGAAACGGAAGGCTTCGTTTTCGGTATCAGACAATTGATAAGCAGCACTCGAATTCAACAAGGCAGCTTTGTTATTAACGACGAAGTTGTTCAATGCTGTTGGATACGACGCATCTTGAATGATCGTCGCTGCGTTCGCACGATCATGCGCGTAGAACAACACGGTCAAGGCGCCAGTGAATGCACCGCCCGCTGAGCTCTGTAACAAACCATTGGCTGCATTTGGACTAGCAGCCGTATTGGTATAACGCACGATGAGATTTTTCACGCTTGGCAAGTAGTAAGCTTCATCATTCAGATTCTTGATCAACTTAAATACTTCGTTAGCCGTGTTACCCCACGCCGCATTTGAGTTATATAGAACGGTACCGTCGACCAATTGTTTGATCGGTGCACGCAGACCTGTCATCACACTGGCGGCTGGCGCCGGAATTGTGTTACCTGCTGCGAGGTAGTAGCCGGCGCGCAAGTACAAGGTCAAGTTGACCAAGGCAATATTAGACGCGTTGTAGCTATTCGCCTCTTGAGCAAAACGCGCAGCCACTGCATTCATGTTGGCCGCGGAATAAATCGTCGCACCCTGCGCAGACGTCAATGAAAACAAACCGTAAGTACATTCTGGATCTGGCAAAGAAACCAAATAATTCGCGAGTGCGGTACCACTATAACTCGCCATCGTTGACATATCTTTGCATGCCGCGGTCGGTGCCGGCGCCATGGTAGATTTCGATTTCAAGACACTCGAAGACTTTACGTTCGCATACAAAGCTTGCACATCATTTTTGCTTTGTGGCAGATTGAATTTGATTTGCGCGGCGCTAGGCGGCAAGGCGTTAGGTGTATGTGGTCGCGGGGCTTGCTTACTAGTTTGGTGCTCGTGTTCGATAACATCTCCACCACCACTACGAATTGCGACACCAGCGTGGGCCACGCTCACTAGATTGGCAGACAGCAGCGCCGCCATCACCAAGGTATTTCGTTTCATCGACATTTCTAGACTCCTCATTGTTGTTGTAGTCACGGGCAAGAATCCGACTTGCAAGTGCTGCGGCTTACCCGCTCCAGCGGCGGCATTGCGCCACCACGCCCTCTATCGTTTCAAAAATGCTTTCACAGAACGTTAGAGCAAGTATCTATTCCCCTCCCTACGAAGAACATCGATACAAGTCACGGCGAACCCATCTTATTAATATATTTAACAAATATCAATGGTATATTTAGAAGAAGAGGATCAAAAAGGGTTTAACAATGCAAAAACAGAGCAAATTTTGAAAAGGTAAAAATTTGTGAAATTTTGATCGGTGCGAAATTTCCATATCCATACAAAATTCCAAGTTTCGTCGCAAATTAGCGAATTTCACATGGGAATCACGCCAATTACTAACATTTTATTTACCAATCTAGCGAACAAGGACTTTCATTACTTACCAATTAGGAGGCTAATGCGAGGATCAAGAAATTCGCCAACGCAAACAACTCTGACAATCGTAGGCGATGGGATCACTAAAAAAAAAGAAAGGGGCAAACTGCCTAAGAAAACGCGCCAATCACTGGTATCTGCGATTGGCGCCTCAATTGACTCAAGCTTCAACTGGAAAATGGATGCCGCGACAAATTTGAAAAAGTATGAAGACCAAACATATATCGATGTCTATGCATGCAGGACGCGATCAGCATAGTCTTTTCAAAGCGGCTGGTCGGAGCCTAAGATTTCTCATAGTCACGTTCGACACATGCCACGCGGGTCACATAATGTTCATACCAGTTTTGTTTACCCATTTCTTGTGCCATGACGTGTTCCATCTGGCTGCGCCAAATGGCGATAGCTCCCTTGGTTCGCCAATATGAAACTGTAATACCAAACCCATCACCGCCGCGGGTACTTTCCACACCAAGAAATCCATCCTGCTCCGCCGCCAATTCCAACATGCGATTTGCTGTCGCCTCGTAGCCTCGATCATCGGGTGTCCGCGAAGATGCGAAAATCACGGCGTAATACGGCGTCTCGAACAAAGGTGCAAATTCTGGATTCCTTTTACTCATATTAGTCATACCATCTCTCTCCAAAAATAATGTGCTTCATTGCTTCTTAACCTAGGGTATTGCTCTCTATAGTCTCAAAGTTTCTTTTGGTGCGTTTTTGAAAATTCAACGAAGCGCCAAGGAACGCCATTTTCAGGACTAATAAAGATCGTCAAATCTTTCCTTACACCCGTCAATAAAATTTGCTGATGCAAGGGTATCTGAGCCAAGTCGTCCAGCTGCAATCTTAGAACTTCAGAGAAGAGCTTACGTCGCATTGTGGAGTTCTTTTCTCCATTAAGCCTCTCCAAGAGATGATCAATCCTGTCATTGCGATAGCCGCCAAAATTCAGTTCCCCTCTTCCATTTTCAGATGGCGTGCCAAGAACCGGAAACACAATATTTTGCCCATCGCCGGAATTGGTTGCTGCCCCGATCAAGTAGAAGTTCGAAGATTTTGAAAAGACCTTTTTGAAAAATACTCCCTTGGGCTCAATGTCAGCCTGAACGCGAATACCAATCTTTGCAAGGTCGCGAACAATCGCTTGGCAGATCGCCTCATCATTCAGATATCGATCATTCGAACAATTCATTCGGACTTGAAAACCCGCTGCATACCCAGCCTCCTTCAACAAGCGACGCGCGGTTTGCGGATCATAACTTGGACGTTTATCCAATTCTTTGTCATAACCCAACACTCCTTGTGGGATCATGATCGATAGTGTTCTCGAGTAGCCACGCATTACCTCATGATGCAAGGTCTCTGAATTAATCGCCAACTGGACAGCCTTACGCACACGAATGTCTTTAAATGGATTCGCTCCTCGAATATCTGACCCGATCAACTCTGAACTGACAACATCCATGCCAAGATAAAGCACTCTTGCCTCTGCCTTTTGCTCAACGCGGACGTTTTCATGTTTTCCAAGCTCGGCTGCAGCCTTTATCGGAAATGGCAAGGCGATGTCGATGTTGCCATCAAATAGACCCTGAGCTCGTATGGTGTCATCGGCGACAACAGAGAAATCAACGCGCTGCACTTGCGGTGTGTTTCCCCAATAGCCGGTGTATCGTTCAAAACGTGTGACCTGATTCGCGAGTCGCTCAATCAACCGATATGGGCCGGTCCCGCTTGAAGAAAACGCTAAGTTCGCACCCAACTTCGCGTCACCAGCTTCTGAAGTAAATGCGCAATTATGGCTTGCGCACCATTTTTGACTGACGATGTACACATAGGCGATCGAACGCGGAAACTGATCAATCTCTTCTTTCAACTGAAAATCGACAACGAACTCGCTCCGCTTCGTGATCTTTTCTACCGCACCGACAAAAACTTGAATTCCAGATTTGGGCTCGGCCGCACGCTGAAAACTATAAATCACGTCGTCGGCGCCGAAACTCTCCCCAGAATGGAAACGGACATTTTTGCGCAGCTCGAAGCGCCAAGTGCGTGGGGACAATTGTCGCCATGAAGTCGCAAGTCTCGGTACCAAGCGATCTTGTCGATCGCGCCCTACCAAAGGCTCATAAACATTACCAAGTACATCCAACTGCAAGGACTCTACTAAGGCATGTGGGTCGAGCGAGATAATGTCCGACTTACTCGCAACGTGCAGAGTGTTCGCGTGTACAACACCTGAGATCAACGGACTAGTAGCACCAATCGTAAAGAGGATCAAGACTCTCGCCACCAACGAAATAATTTGCCGAAAATAGCATTTCATGCTGGACCTCATTTCAAGATCTCTTGATTCGTACGCGTCAACCACGCCTCATGAATGACTTGCCAGGTCGCCCCGCCATCAGTGCTGACGTCCCATAATTGATAGACTCGTTGATCCGCGAGCGGTTTCCATTTTGTTCGATGAAATTCTCGACGTCCCTCACGATTGAGATAGTAGCCAGTCATAACCATTGTTTCGCCGTCCCAACCACCATCGAGACTCAACAAATTACCGCGCACACTCATCCAAGTGTGGTTCCACAGTTTGCGTTTGGCATCGTAAATACTAAGGCTGGTGCCGCCACCATCCTCCTCGGTTTCGCCACGCCACCATTCTTGTAGCACGCAACTACGTTCAATTTTTTCCACCAATTGCAGGCCTAACTTTCGCCCACTCTTGTCTCTCGCTTCCCAATGTCCCAGCCAAAAATCCATCGCCTTATGATCAGCGGTCTCACAATATTGATTACCATCGCTAGCATAGGCAGTGCTTGGACCCATGCTGGCTGCAAATATGGCTACAGTGGCCCAAATTGGCATCGTCGACTTCAAGAACTTCATACTTCACCTCCCCACAAAAAACGGATTTCATTCCGCAGTGTTAATTCGGCTTTTCTTTGCAAACGCAAACTTAAGCAGAACAGCATGATAGGAGAGTGAAACGCATTCGAAAATGCGCAATTGTGAAATGCCTGATTGCAAATTTGATGAGGATAGGACCCAGTAGGTTTTCGAGACTTTTTGATAAGCTGCGAGCCCCTCGATCGGATCCGTGTAGGGCCTATTATTCGGGCATCAAAGCCTGCTGCCCCTCGAATAGAGCACGATGTTCCGACAAAATTGTATGCAGTCGTTCGACCACTGCGCTGATCCGACTTTGATTTCGCAACTCCCGATGATACAAAATCCATAATTGCGAATCGAATTCTGGCAAGGGATCGCAAACACGCCGCAGCGCAGGAATTTGATCCCCAACATAACAAGGAAGAATCACCAAACCAATTTCGCCCTCCGCAGCATCAGCGAGACATTCCCGACTATTGCTACGAAATACCACTTTTTCTTCCAGACCTTGATCGATTAGCCATTGACTTGAGGTGAGCTGCGACAAAGAGTCGTTTGGCATCACCCAAGGAAATTCACGAAGATTATTCATGCTGGCATGGCGCCAAGCTCTAGGAGCGTAAATCGTAGAGACCATCGTGCAAACCTGACGTCCTATCAGGGATTCAGGTGGTGAATTGCCAAACCTAAGGCAAATGTCGGTTTCACGCTTATTCAGATCCAGAATGCTATTTGAAGTATTGAGCTCCATTTGAATCAAGGGCAACTCAGACCGTAATCGTGGAAGCACACCACGTAGCACATATCGAAGCAAGAGTTCCACCGTACTTACGCGCACATTTCCACTAGGACGTTCATCGATCCCTGCAATTCCCATCACCACACGATTAATTTCAAGCTCCAACTTACCCGCGAGTTCGATCAATGTAGCGGCTGCATTTGTTGGTGTGTAACCTTGCTTTCCGCGGGTGAATAAACGAGTCCCAATACGCGTCTCCAATTCTTTCACGCGCCGAAAAACTGTTGTATGACTCACCTTCAAACGTAGCGCAGCTTGCGCAAGGTTGCCGCCCTCTGCAACAGCAAGCACAAAGCGCAAGTCATCCCATTCGAGACCGCCCGCACGATTTACTCTGTCGACTGGCTTCATACACGTCTCCTCTTAAATTCGAACTACGATTCGAGCTATTTTCTCAATTCATTCTAACGCAAAGAGTCAATAATCGAATTGCATCCGCTGTTCGATAACGAATAACTCTTTGCAAACTAAAGTAGATTTGAATTTTCACACCTTATAGTGCAGATGAATACATCACAGCGTTTATGATTTGGCTTTCTTTAACACGGTGGCAATCATGGCTGAACTTGAAGTTGCAAAACACACAAAGAATATTCTCGCCAGCGCACAGGCAAAAGAGCACGGTCTTTTAGAAAAACTAAAACATATTCTGATTGAGGTCGCGATCATCATGTTTGCTGTTTCCGTGAGTATTTGGTTTCATAGTTGGAGTGAACATAAACACGAACAAGAAAAGGTAAAAACCTTTCTGCTTGGGATTAAAGACGATATGCAAGCGGACATGAAGTGGCTCGAACGTGCTGTCACCACGCTCGACAAGAACGCTCAAGCTTACCAATACCTGAGTGGTCTTCAAGCTGGACAAAAATTCGATCAAGAAGCTTTTGATAAAGCATACGCAGTAATCGAAGTGCCAACTCTCGGTGTTCCATTGCAACGCGGCCGATACGAAGGTTTTAAGTCTAGTGGCCGACTCGGTACCATCGAAGACGAGGTACTGGCGAAAAAAGTAGTTGATATATATGAGTATTCTTTATTCGCTTTTCGTGCCGGCGAACAACTCCACGAGACCAATCGGATCAACTTAAAAAATTACTTAAATGAGAGTGTGGATCTCAAAGGGCCTTCAGCACGCTATGAACTAATCACCTCACCAAAAGGAAAACGCCTACTCAATGAAATGACTTGGACAGCAGCCAGTGACTATCGTGGTGTTATAAAACTGGAGCGTGAACTTATTGAGCAAATCGATAAACTCTATCCAACAGCGTCACACTAGGATTGAAACTACGCTGCGATTGGATTCCCATGAAAACGAATGGAATCCCAAACGCAATTGGAGTGGTCAGTTCGACTGTAGCCTATTTTTTTGTCGGCAGCGCATATGAAACTTTCTCTCCATTAAGCTTCGCGTGACCATTCTTGAGCAGTAAAGCATATACCTGCTCTATGATCTCGGATGGTGTTCCTTTACCAAACTTTGCTTGAATAGTGCTCTTAAGAGTCTTGATGGTTCGCGGTTTGGATGATTTTCTGTTTATTAAATCCTCAACTGCCAATTTTAGATAGTCGTTTAATGGGGTTTGCTTATTCGGAATGGTGACGATGACAGGAGTTTCCTCTTCATGCTTCTGGGTGACATTCTGAACAAAGCACGGCATTTCTTCTATTGATGCGGAGCGAGCGCAAGAAATTTTCCGCGACTTTAGATGTTGAATTAGCGGATCAAATCCGGTGTCTTTGGAAATGATATGGAAATAGGCAGTCGGATCGCTAATGACCAAATTTCCGAGATAATAAGCAATGTGAAAATCTAGCGCATTTGATCCAGAGGCTTCCAACCTTACATAGCTGGATCTTGGCCCCAATTGATGCATTGCAAGTACGAAATCTACACGTAATTTTGTATTTGTTGGCCCGAGAAAAACCTTAACTGTGAAATGTTCTTCTTTGAGCAAGTGCAAGGATTGGGCTTGCACGTTTTCGTAGTCGATCAGAATGTAATTGGTACGCAAAGCATTCTCCAAAATCTAACTAGATACCGCGGGCAAAATTGCGTGCGAAAATCTGCGAAAGGCAAAAGGTACTTCATTCCACTTCAGAAGTCTCATGAACCGTAGCAGTCCGAGAATCGAAGTCCTTATCGATGGTATCAAATTCTGGGAAACGCGTCCCGTAGTAAGCCGCATTCTACATTGCATCATCAGTATGCCAATCTGC
Organism: uncultured Burkholderiaceae bacterium; assembly: GCA_964459555.1. Classification (GTDB taxonomy): domain Bacteria; phylum Pseudomonadota; class Gammaproteobacteria; order Burkholderiales; family Burkholderiaceae_D; genus Undibacterium. Next base: position 31,666 of record CAYWNE010000023.1, read on the forward strand.
ACTCCTGCATGAATTCGGAGTCAACTATGTTAAAAGCCCGATGCCCCGCGGTCAGGTTCAATTCCGTCCGCGCCTGGCATCGACGGCAAAGCATAAATCACAATAAAGAGCACTTCAGTTTCAGCATACACATGATCAACCAATAGAGCGTGCGACTCACCATTTACCAAATTCAAAGTAAAGCGATGCAACTTGCGTTAGGTCAACATCGACTTCAAGCGCTCGATTCTTAATGCCTTCAAAAGTGAAGGGATAACGGCGTAAACTCTGCCTTTCGAACTCGCGTCCTCAACGCATACGAATTTGAAGTGATTAGATGAGATTTAAATCGATCGCAGTTCAGAATTCGAAACAATAAGAACCGTCACGGGGGAAAATCTCTGTGTGACGTGGTGAAAAAAACGAGTCGATAAATAGTTTGGGACTAAGAAGGCGTGACAAGAACAGATCCCCAATTTCTCTCATTAACCCAGTGCTCAGTCAGCATCACCACTTCATTTTGGGAACTCACCACGACAGCTATTGCACGGGCAATTAACGATGAGCTGATTCACAAGCGTACCGTAGCTAACACTCAAATCCTTACGGCAATTCGGACATGCAACAGTAACCGATTTGCCTGCTCTGAACTGGGTCAATGCTTCGTCAACGGCGCCTCGAATGTTGTCTGCGACTTGATCAAGCCCCTGCACAGCGTCGTGCTTGGGCTTAGACTGACGAGTTACAGAGTGCACCACCGTCGCAAATAGAAGGATTATCGCCGTCGCAGGTAACCCCGCCATAAGACCGATACCGAAGTACCAAACAACATCACTGCCTGCGATTCCGGAGAGCACGAGACCCAGAATACCAATGCCAACAATGCAACCCAGCACGATTGCTATATGCCGCGGCCGAAAGAGTGCCCCTAAGATGATCCCTATAAGAACGACAGATGACCAAAACAGAAAACCAGAACTCATGAGAACTCCATAGAAAATGACTGCGATGTGTTAAGCCAAGAAAACATAGTCAACACAGCAGATTTCATATTCGTTATCAAAAAGGGCTATGCGGGAAAATGAAGAAAACCGCACATGATGAGACGGAAGTTCAAGTCTAGAATCATACGTATCCTAGACCGACCCGCTCAAAGGAAATTCAAGCTACTGGCCGCCGAAGTGCCAACAAGGCCGCTCCAAAGGACACGAATACCATGCCGACGACACGGTCCAACCACTTCGAAATCTTCGGTTTGAGCAGAAAAACTTTTACACGCGTTGCCACCAAGGCGTAGCAAATGAGCGTGCAGAGGGACAACGCCATGAAGATTGCCGTCAGAACGAGAAACTGAGGTAGCAAGGCTTCCTGTTCACGAATAAATTGTGGAAAGAGTGCGGTAAAGAAAAGAATGGGCTTCGGGTTCGTCGCGGCCAGAAGAAAAGCCTCACTCCACACCCGCGACGGAGTAAAACCCGATGTACCTGGAGATAGAGCCACGGCTGAATTCACTGCCGAGCTACGACCCAACAAATGGTGGATCCCGACGTAGAAGAGATAAACAGCGCCAAGTACTTTCACTATCGCGAACAGAAGTGTGGAAGATTTGAGCAGCGCGCCCAAACCGAGCATCGCTGCTCCAGAAAGACAGAAGATTCCACAAACATTGCCAAGAGAAGACCAAAGGACGGCGCGCATACCAAAATTCATGGCGTTTCGCATCGCCAGTAACACAGCTGGACCAGGGCTAGCGATAGAAATCGCGGCAACGGCGGAAAAAGTCAGGATTGTTTCAAGGTTCATAGAAAAGTGAATGATAGATGTGATCAACGCTATCGCCGCCAGTATTGGTTGGGTTGTCAAGCCGCATTTGCATTTATCCTAAGGTGGTCTAACGGCTTAGAACTGATTCATGATAATACGAAAAATCAGCGTGCATCCATATCAAACACTGTTTTTTAAGTGAACCTCTATTGTATTTTGTAGATTTTCACTTTGATTCTCTTCAAGGCTCCGTCGGACATTTTATCCACCGCCCGATTTTCGATATCGCGTATTGAACCGGAAAATCCCCCGAACGATCAGTGTCATCATTGATGACTTCTAGATTCGAGATCGACACGGTAATTAATGCTCGCCAACAGCTGTCACGGTTCTCTTTGATCTTGGGTAGCTGAAGAGATTTTGCGTCTACAGGATCTCGAAGTTGGAGGACGGGCGTTTCAATTGGAAGTTGGCGTTTTGTTGCATCATTTGGAAAAACAAAGAAGGACGATTCGCCAATCACACCGTAGTATCTGTATTCGATATGTCCCTCAATGGTGGCGTCACCAAGAAATAACCAGTAGGTGTGAAAATTTGTTGTCGGTCGAATCGCATTCTTGCATGGAGGTGCGAGCTTGAAATTTGAAGGAAGTTGACTTTTATAAGGAACGCCGGAACGTTGCGTAGCACAAGTGCGTTCGGCCTGAAGCGCTGGCGTTGCTGCTTGGACAGACGAGACAATAATCGTAAGTACAAAACAAAGTGCAAATCGAATCGCAAAGCGCATAATTTCTTTCTATAAAAAACCAAAAAGCGCTGGCTTCATACTAACAAGGTAGAACACGTCGCTCTGCCAACAACTGTAACGCAAAAAATTCAGCTAGCCCACCAGTGAGACCGACAAAACAAAGCACTATAGCCGATTTAAAATCCTTAGCAGAAAGTACAAAAGCCATCACCAATACTATGATAACCCTGCGAAGCCACAGCTGGCTAAGTTAAGCACGCAAAAATGCAGTAAAAAAATAACTTGGAGCAGCAACAAGCCCGCGCATGTACGATGTAAGCCCAGCGCAATCGTACCCTAGTAGACCTCCACCGTCAGCACGACTTTCCAAATCAAGACAGCAACCTAAATGGCAAGTACTCTTCTTTACCAGTCAAGAGAGGAGGAATAAAAAAATCACTCACGTATTATTTCAATCCATATTCTAAAGTATCACCGCGAACATCATCGACATAAGCTTGAAAATCACGATCATCACAAATCAAACATTCCAATAAATGTCGCCGCAATTGATTGGCCGTATAACTCCGAGTGCCGACAACAACAGATGCGCACCGATCATTGATAGAAGATCAAATTGTTATAAGAGCTTCCGATGACATGCGTGCGATTACGCTGCGCTTTAATCGTACCTACCCGGGCTATGAGCTATCCAATTTAGTAGACAACTAATACCGTTGTTCCGACTCATGTTTTTGACGTATTCGAATCAGAAGTCGAACTAGGCCGTAAAAGATGAGAATCGCAACTCCAGCTGGCACAGTAACAAATGTGAACCACATGATCCCCGCCATTTCCATTATGCCGCGTGAATCCAAGATACTTCCGACCACTGCAAGAAACAAACCAACAATGATCGGCGAGAACATTAACAGCAAAGTCCATATCAAAAAGCGTACGAATACACTCTTGGTCTTGGAAGGAAAATCTTTACTCGACATAAGTGATGCCAATCTAAGTTAATAATCTGAAGTCCACGTAGATACGATTAAAGCGCAGCGTAATCGTACGCCTGTAGACTTCCACCTCCAACACGACTTTCTAAATCACCGCAACAATCCAAAAGCTAATTTCCCATCTTCACTTCTCAAGAAAAGACGAAATGAGACCAATCCCTTAAGCATTTCATCAATCCATATATTGAAGAATGACCGATGAACATCATCGACATGCCGTTGAAAATCAGATCATCACGAATCAAACGCTCACAATCGTGTCGCTACAAGAGACTGGCTGCAAAAGTTCAAACACCTCCAACAACAAATGCGTACCGCTCATTTATGGAGGATCGAATCGTTGTGAATGTTTACGATGATATGCGTACGATTACGCTGCGCTTGAATCGTGTCGACGCGGCTGCTTCATGAGATTAGTGTCTTTGCCGCTGTTAGCTAACTGCTGTTAGCGGTTTTTGTTATCGCACAAAGCACAGCAACCTTGAGAAGCGAGAATAAACATAGGATTAGATCAGAACGACATGATCGCCTCTGTATAACCAATCATCAAGATGAACCCTGCAAACACGTTTCTTCTTTGCAAGATAACGTGCAGCTTGTTGATATTGCTTGCTTTGCTCGCGGGTCAGCGCAATCACTTTCCCCCATTTCGGCAAAGATCCTTTTTCCATGTGTGCGATGAGACCTTTTCCGACATGGCTATCCAAAGGTATTTCAAGCCACTCTTCGAGCAACTCTAATTTGTAATAACTGCACAAATACCTATTGTATAAGCAGTTGCGCAGAAAAATGTTCACACACTTTCTCGCCATACCCCAATGCTTTGAACCATGAGGAAGGGTCTTTAATAGCCCATCAGTCAGCACATCAAGCTTCTCTTCAAAAGCAGATTCAGTGCGTGCCTTGACGTAACTAATATCGATCCCACGCAAATAGTCCTTGATTATTCTTGCTGTACCAGCAGGAGACATTCCCCTAATCGTCGATGGGCCTACCGCTCCATTCGCAGCCCTTTTTTGCATCCATGTGATTAATTCACGATTCATGATTATTTCCTCGAGTTATACGTCACCGACACATTAACGGATAAAAAATCAACATTGCGAATAACACTTTCCATAAATCCCCTCCAATATGGTATGAATACTAGCTTTCCAAGTATCGGCATCTTTTTAGGTAGCTCGCGTAGGTACGATTGAAGCGAAGCGTAATCGTACGCATGTCGCCCACCACCGCCAACACGACTTTCGAAATCACCGCAGCAGTCCGGAAGATAAGTTCCGGTCTTCTTTTCCCAAAAAAAAGGAATAAGCCCCCTCACATACACATTTCATCAATTCATGTTCTAGAGTATATCCGTGAACATCATCGACATGCCCTGAAAATCAAGATCATCACGAATCAAATTCTCCCATTAATGTCGCTGCAACAAATTGGCCGTAGAACGCCAAGTCCCGCTGACACAAATGCGCGCCGTTCATTTTTTCCGACGACAGACTTGCGAATGTTTGCGATGACATGCGTACGATTTCGCTTCGCTTCAATCGTACCTACGCGGGCTTTGATTGAATGAGCGAAATTTCATGAATGCGAACGTCTGAATTCAGCGGAGGGTTTAAAATTGTGATTTTGCAGTACAGTGAGCGGAGCGAACCGCAAAAAACGCGATTTAAAAACCGTCCGCTGCAACGACTTGTTAGGCTTTCATTTTTCTAACACACTATCAACCCAATCCCAAGTCCGACAGTCGCAAACTTTTATTACACAACCAATCTCTTTTGCTTTATCTTGTCGTTGCGCTATTTTGCTTGTTATTTTGCCTTGCGGTTTATCAGTCCCCCATTCTGGATCTGAGCGGTGCAGCGCTTCAGTATATAGAGGTACGTAACACGGAAATTTCACTCTCTCTTCATTGCGTAACACATTAAATTGCTCACTATGAATACGAATACGATCAAGTGGTACGTCATACCCCTCAATTTCAAATGCCGCTTCAATTTTCCATTCTCGTAACGAACCTATTCTTTCTGTATCAGCACAATCCCTCTTAGAAAGCCAAACCAAATCGATATTTTTTTCAAAAAGACTATTGTTCGGCGATGCGCAAAATTCTGCCACAACATAGAAATTATGTTCGACGCCTTTTTTGGTTAAGTATGCGTAAATTTCTTCAATAGTTGCCATTATTATGCCCAACGTTTGAATTCAGCGGACCAGCCAGCGCAGCTGGCGCAGGTCCGCTGCAATGAAAGGTTAGAACGCATTCGGCGCTAGAACCTTTGAGTACGTTTGTTCATTGGTGGGAACCTCTTCGCAGCAACAACAGTAGGCATGCCGTTGCACAAGCGCATTCTCCACAGTGATCGCACGCACGAATGAGTATGGAACCACAAGCGTCACGGATAGGGCTAGAGCCACCCGCTTCCCCAAGCTCAGTTCTCCGAATCCGACAATTCGAATGACAGCCCATACAAGAGAAATCGAGAGCACTGCATAGAACAATAGCGGCGGAACGAATGCGTATGCCGGTTCGAGTTCTGGATTAAATTTCGTGAAACTGAATAGACCAATCTTATATGTCGCGCCTAGCGCGCCAAGGGCAATGGGCCCAAGCCAGACTAGTGCAGAGCTGATCGTCAGTTTGCGAATCATTGCGTTCTAATGTGTTGTTGAGTCGCGCGCCGAAGTTGCGCGTCGGCTCGAATTAAATGTTATGCCTCTTGATCGGAACGTACATTCTTGCTTTAAGCTCTTCATCTGGCAAATTACTCAGCGGTTCGATTTCAGCGAGTTTGATTCCATATTCTGCCTCGTCTTCAGAGTCCAACTTCTCGAAAGCTATAAATTCGTCCTCCAAAAGCCGATTAAGTGCTTCTTCTCGACTTTCGAAATAATGTGTTTTCCCATCACAGTCGAAGACCTCGGCTTTACCTGAGGTGAACGATCGAAGCCTTGCCCAATTCAAATTGGGGAATGACGAGTACATCAGATACCAAGAATCGCTATATGGTACGCGTTCATTACTCATAGCCATAAC
>CAYWNE010000024.1:0-37735 GCA_964459555.1 uncultured Burkholderiaceae bacterium
TGAAATTGAGAATGCTAACAATGGCACGCCAATTGGATCGGGTCGCTTAACGACCGCTGCGGCCAGTTGGAATGGTGGGCAGTACTTGTTTTCTGCGAGTGCATTTGTCAAGGCAACAAACCCAGATGGGCCCTATGATCAATTGACAATTGGGCTTGCTGCATCGGATGCCGATGGGGTGAAGATGTTTGACCGTGATATGCAGTCCAATTCGACTACCTGCACGCCCGATACTATTGGCACGAGCAACGGTAACTGCACCGCAAAAACTATTGCGTCAACCAAGATGCGTCAAGGTCGTATTAAGTTGAGTAATGCTTACGGAAGTGAAAAACTTGCACTTCCAGTTCCAATAAAAATTGAATATTGGGGCGGGACAAATGTCGGCTGGACACCAAACACCTTGGATGCTAGTTGTACATTCCCAGTCGCAAGCAATTATGCTTCGAGTTTTTCTTTCGCCTTTCCAACGGGAACAACCGCAAAGCCCAATGCCCTAGCTGCTTGCGAGACTGCGATAAGCGTCAATCCATTACGCCTGAGTGCACCAGGTGTTGGTAACGCTGGCTTTACTGATATCACACTAAATCTTGGTACTGCCAGCGGCAATCAGTGTGTGGCGGTAGGGGGTGTGGGAGCTGCGACCGTCTCGCTAAACAAACCTTGGTTGCAGTTTAATTGGACAGGCTCAGGAAATAGTGATCCCAAAGCGCGCCTAAATTTTGGTGTTTACAAGAAAGCTAACGAATTTATTTATTTGCGCGAAAATCACTAGTTTTATTCTGGGGAGTCAGGTATGTATCAAGGGATTCTGACAACATCATTATTAAGAATGATTGACTTCCTCGCCGTATTGTCTTAACGTCAAGCAAGATTATGTATTTGGGTCAATAGCATGAAATTTTTCTCAAGAAACAAGAGAAATACTGAGCAAATGGCGATTCGCATGAGCCCCGATGGTCTGTACGCGGCATCAGTTCGTCACGAACTAGCTGCGAAACCAAATTTGGAATTTCTTTCTTTCTATCCGGGAAGCACGGCTGATTCAAAACTTTTGCTGGAAAGACTGGCGAAGGAGACCCCTGCACGAAAAAAAACATGTAGCGCTTTGTTGAATTTTGGGGAATATCAGCTCTTGGCGATTGAAGCGATGAATGTGCCTGCTCAGGAACTAAGAGGGGCCGTGAAATGGCGGGTTAAAGAGATGATCGATTTTCCTATTTCAGATGCGACAGTCGATGTTTTGTCGATTCCTGGGGATGTTGCAAATGGTGGCCGGAATCAATCTTTGATGGCGGTCGTTGCGAAAAATCAGGTAGTGAAGTACGTTCAAGATTCATTTGTAGGGGCTCGATTGCCCCTGACGGTAATAGATATACCAGAGATGGCGCAGAGGAATATTTCCACATTTCTTGAAACGTCGGGACGCGGACTCGCCATGTTGTCATTTGGTGGCGGAGGCGGCTTGTTGACCGTGACTTACGAAGGGGAATTGTATTTATCTCGAAAAATTGACGTTAGTTTGGAGCAACTTCAGAGTGAAGATACGGAAGCGCAAGCTGCAGTTTTTGAGCGGGTCTCATTAGAGTTGCAACGTTCGCTTGATCATTTTGAACGGCAGCACAATTACATTACGAACGCAAAACTTGTGTTGAGCCCGATCGGTGAGTGCGCCGAGATGTTGAGGAGTTATCTCTCTTCAAATGTATATATGCCAGTCGAGTTACTTGACTTGTCGACGTTGATTAACATGAATAATGTTCCAGAGTTACGTGACCCTGCACAACAACAGCGTTTCTTTGAAATTATAGGCGCTGCGCTTCGTCGGGAGCCAGGGGCAATATGAGTCAACAAATCAATTTATTCAATCCCGCGTTGATCACAAAGCGATCAATATTGTCTGGAATGAACATAATGCTTTCTTCGCTTGTGCTTGTGGTCTTGATGGTTTGTTTGTGGGGCGGACTGACATGGCGTTTGCGTCAAATTCAAAGCATTGAGAGCAGCAGCTTTGCACAAATGCAGTCTCTTGACGCTCAATTCAATCAGCTGCAAGTGGAGTTAAAGATGCCTGTTCATGATCCGGTTTTGGCGGGGCGACTTACGGACTTGCAGAATCTTTTGAAGCAGCGACAAGACGCACTTACGGTATTAAGTAAAGGAAACTTTGGTAGCACTGTAGGGGCATCGAATATTATGGTGGCGTTTGCCAAACAAATTCCAGACGGTGTTTGGCTGACCGGTTTTGATTTCGATAGCGAGAGCAATGCTGTCAGCATTCGTGGACGAGCATTGCAGGCCGATAGTGTTCCTTTGTTCGTCACTCAGTTGAAACGAGAGAAAGCGATGAGTGGACGGGCATTTGCCGCGTTAGATTTAAGAAGACCTCCTGATGAGTCGGACCAGAGCTCAAATAACGAAAAGAAAAAACAGTTGGCACCATTTATTGAATTTGAAATGCATACCATTGAGCCTAAAGAAAAAGCCATAGGGGTGAAAGGTAATGATTGAGCAGATGAAGCAATTGTGCAGGAGAATTGACGCGAGGGCAGAGCGCGAGAGAGCATTGTTAGCGCTCTGCATTTTTGCGGTAATTGTTGTTATCGGAATGAACTTAGTGATTACGCCGATGCAGAAGAATATTGCCCTCACGACCACTAAGCATAAACAAAATGAAGAGAGAGCGTCGATCCTCAGACAACAAATTGAAACCTTGAGGCTAAATCAAAAAGCAGATATTGATGCTGAAGTGAAGCATCAAATTACTGAATACGAACGGCAGAACTCTAGTTTATTGCAGCAGTTGCGGGAGTATGAAAATAAGCTTGTTCCTGCCGCAGAAATGGATGTCTTGTTAGAGCGTGTATTGAAACAGAATAAGTCCCTTAGACTCATTTCGTTGAAGAGTTTTCCTGTCGTGAACGTTCTTCAGCAAACAACACCAGACGTAAGTGATGCGGGCCCCGCGTCAATGCCAGCTGTAACAGCCGATCCGGAATTGAGGAAGAGTGTAGTGAAGGACGGGCTGTTTAAACATGAGGTCGAGCTGGTCGTAGAAGGCAACTATTTAGATTTACTAAGCTATTTACAGGGGCTTGAGAGTTTGCCGCAGAGGCTTTATTGGAAGCAAAGCCATTTGCGAGTCGTTGAATATCCGCAGTCTCGGTTAGTCCTTAGGGTGTTTACTTTGAGTCTGGAGGACAAATGGCTCGACCTGTAAAATTCTGGCTCTCTTTGGCCGTGCTGGCACAGTTGTTTGCCTCAAGTGTCGCAAAAGCAGATGATCTAAAGGACCCGACTCGACCACCGAATCTAGCTTTTGTCTCGACAGGAGAGTTGGATCATGTACCAGTCTTACAGTCTGTCTTGATATCAAATTCTCGTAAGTTTGCAATTATCGACGGTAAGACAGTCAACTTAAACTCGAAATTTGGCGAGCAAACCTTGATAAAACTTAGTGAAACTGAGGTTGTGCTCAGGAAAGGTAAAGAGCGTCAAGTACTAAAACTCTACCCAATGATTTCCAAAAGAATGATCAATGGGCCGAAAAAATAATGGTGAATCAATGAACCATAAGCTGCGAGAACATGCGCGAAAAGGTTGGAATATGAAGCGATTGAGTTTACTTTTGTTGTTATGGGCGGGTTTGTCAGGGTGTGCATTGCCTCCTACGCGACAAGAAACCTACGATCTCATCAAGAGTGAAATGAGTAAAGCCGCCACCTCAAATGTGAAGGCTGCCGATGCCGAAAAGGTTGCCGCATCCTTGTTGCCGCCACTTTCTACAGATCTGCCACCGGTACGCAAACCTTTAGAAGAGCGTTTTAACCTGAGTTTTAGTAACGCACCCGCTGGTCAGTTTTTCATGGCGATTGTTGCGGGCACACCTTATAACATGCTGGTCCACCCGGATGTTAATGGGAATATTTCTGCAAACTTGAAAGATGTCACCCTGTTTGAGGCGCTGGATGCGATTCGCGAACTATATGGATACGAATACAAACTTGAAGGAACACGTATCTATGTTAAGCCTTCTACGATGCAGACGCGGGTATTTCAGATCAACTATCTCGCTTCGATTCGTAAGGGGAGTTCAGACATTAGAGTCACTTCCGGTTCAGTCGCGGACGTTGTTAATTCCGGAGCGAACAACAGTGGTAACGGACAAAACCAATCGCAGACTGGAACTGGCGCAGGTGACTCTGGTTCAGGAAATAATAATTCGCGCCAATCGGTTAGTTCGAGCAAAATCAATACCTCGACTGTAAGTGACTTCTGGTCGGAATTGAAGGCGTCACTGGATATTCTGGTCGGAAGCGGTACGAATGGACGCCAGGTTGTAATCAACCCCCAGTCAGGGGTGGTAGTAGTGCGGGCGATGTCAGACGAAATCAGAAACGTCGCGGCTTATCTGAAAGCTACGCAATTATCAGTGGATCGACAGGTAATACTTGAGGCCAAAATTCTTGAGGTTGAACTTAATAATCAATATCAGACTGGTATCAATTGGGCTTCTTTCGCATCTTTGAAATCGTCCCCCAATAGTGCGGCTTCTTTGGGTTTTATGTCGCCTGGTACAGTCTTGAGCACAACCCGTTTGACAGCTCAGGATACTGGGATTGGGACTACCGCGACTGGCATGAACCTTGGTGCGGCGGCGAATGCGGCGGGCTCTCTTTTTGGATTGGCATTCCAAACCGCAAATTTTTCAGCTTTGCTTTCTTTTTTGGAGTCGCAGGGTACGGTTCATGTTTTGTCTAGTCCACGTATCGCAACTTTGAACAATCAAAAAGCAGTACTCAAGGTTGGCAAAGACGAGTTCTTTGTGACCAACATGAAGACCACGCCCGGTGTGGTAAGTAGTTCTGGAAACACGGCTCCAACGGTAAGCGTAGATGTTATGCCGTTCTTTTCGGGTGTTGCTTTGGATGTGACACCTCAAATCGACGATAGCGGCAACATCGTCTTGCATGTTCATCCGTCTGTCAGCAAGGTTTCTACGGTAGAGAAGTCCGTCAATGCGGGCTCTGCGGGGACGATTATTTTGCCTCTTGCTTCTAGTGATATTTCCGAAACTGATAGCGTTGTGCGCGGACAAAACGGAAAAATCGTGGCGATCGGTGGTCTAATGAGGCAGGCAAACGTGAATGATCGTTCACAGATTCCAGGCGCGGGTGAGGTGCCCATACTTGGAGGCTTGTTTCGCAATACAAACCAAGTTGCGCAGAAGCGAGAACTAGTCATTTTAATTAAGCCAACCATCGTCGACAGTGACTTGGGTTGGGATCAGGACTTGCTGGAGAGTCAGAAACGCATCGAAGAGATGACACCCCGTACTAGGTTTGAAAAAAAGGACTAGACATTGAGTGATCTTCCTTTGGAGCGATGACTCTTTGTTCGAACGTTCTTTTTGCGATAATCGAATAGAAACAAACAACTATGTATCAAAGCTATTTTGGATTAAATGAAGTCCCATTTGGAATCACGCCAGATACAAGTTATTTCTTTTCATTCGGTAGTCATCGTGAAGCCTTTAATACTTTGCTTGTGGCGGCACAAGCAGGCGAAGGATTTATCAAGATTACAGGTGAAGTAGGAACTGGGAAGACACTTCTTTGTCGGCACTTTTTGAAATCGCTTGGGAACGAGTTTGTTACTGCTTATATTCCAAATCCGTTCCTTGAACCTCGGACTTTGTTTCTCAGTATCGCGGATGATTTAGGAGTGCAACTTGATCGAGGTACCGAACAGCACGAAGTACTTAAAGCCATTAACGAGCGGCTACTCGAATTTGCGAAGCAGAGTAAAAAAGTTCTTGTATGTATCGATGAGGCTCAAGCATTGCCGCTAGAGACCCTTGAAGCGATTCGACTCTTAAGTAATCTCGAAACAGAGAAACGCAAGCTTTTACAGATTGTTTTGTTTGGTCAACCGGAGCTTGATCGCAAACTTCGTTTGAACGAAATTCGGCAGCTCGCTCAACGCATTAGCTTCCACTATCGCTTACGTCCTTTAACCTGGGATGAAACTTCGTTTTACGTTAACCACCGTCTTAGAGTCGCTGGTTATAACGAACTTCGGTTATTCAGCCGGCTGGCGATTTTTGCATTATGGTTGGGCAGTGCAGGTGTGCCGCGTATGACAAATATTTTGGCTAACAAATCAATGATGATGGCTTATGGGGCTGGCAGGAAAATTGTTCGATTTCGTGATGTGTTGGTAGCACTACAAGATACAGAGTCTGCGCCCATTATTAAGAGGATGAGAGTGTTCTTTTTCACCAGTCTGCTTACGGCGATTGCGATTCTGAGTGTTCTGATTTGGAAAAACAGTTAACCAATACGTATGAGTCTCATTAATCAAGTCTTGCAAGATTTAGAGCGGCGTCAAAACAGCGATCATCGGGATGAAGCTGTTAGTCGCTACTTGCAAATTGGGGTTGAACCTAGAGGCCCTGGGCGATCTTTATTTCGTATTGTATGGCTACTCGCCTTCTGCGTGTTGTTGTTCTCGGTGTTTTGGTGGGTGCTTAGAGACCGTGGGTTCTCGCCTAAGGTACAAAGTCCCTTGGGTGAGTCAGTTCCCATCTCTTCGGGAGTGACTGATTCAGATCAGAATGTTCGTCAGAATCGAGAGTTACAGACAAGTCAGTTTTCATTGAAGTTATCCCCAGAACTGCAGCTTATTCCTGCTCAAGGTGAAACGCAGACCTTTAAATCGCAAGGAGAGAGTTCTGAAAAAGGAATGCAAATTGAAACGTCAGAAACTAGTCAAGCGAGTCCCAAGGGTGCGCAAACTGCAAAACAGAGTCTTGAGTTAGCAGTGGTAAAGTCTGCCGCCGTTCAACTTTCGACAGACAAGGCTAAGGGTATCCCTTCCCCGGTCGAAAGCGACTCAGGAAAAGATGTTAAGGTGAGTCGCGGAAATCTCAAAGGTGATTGGTCAGAAAATAAAGTAGTTAACGCTGTGGGGCCATCAGTTACAAGAGAAAAGAAGGAAAATTTGGATCCTGCAGATGCTAATAGGTCGAATGACCGGATTCAAGCAGTCACGCAACCAATTGTGAAGGAAATGTCTTCGCAACAGCGAGCAGAAGGGGCGTTTAAACAAGCAACGGTCTATCAACAACAAGGGCGAAACCCTGAAGCGATTTTGGCGCTTCAACAAGCCTTGGTGTTGGACCAAACTCACATGCCCGCGCGGCAGCTGCTGGTATCGCTCCTTCTAGACGCGAAAAGATACGATGATGCTGTGCGTGAATTACGGACAGGACTCTCGCAAGATTTACATCAAGTGAATTTTGCAATGTTGCTGGCGCGTTTGCTTGTCGAGCGAGCGAAGGTGAATGAGGCGGTGGAAGTGCTGCAAAAGAGTGCTATGTATGCGCAAGAGCGTTCAGATTACATGGCTTTTCTCGCAGCCTTACAACAAAAACTAGGCCACCACAGAGAGGCTATTGCATATTATCGTTTGGCCTTGGGGCGGCACTCCCAAAATGGCGTTTGGTGGATGGGGCTCGGTATCTCGCTACAGGCAGAGGGGAATAGCCTTGATGCCTTGGAAGCATTTCGACAAGCTAAAATACAGCCCGGTTTGGGGGCTGACTTGATTGCTTTTGTTGACCAACGAATTGCCCAATTGCAGAAATAGAGAGCGATGAGGGTTGCTATCGGGGGAACTTGACAGATCTCTCGAGCTTATGCTTGATTGAGTTTGAGCCTAGATTTGATGGTTTTGATATGCATTTGCATCGTGAAACCGTGTTTTTTACTGCTTTTTTGAACAAATCTCGATTTCATACAGGTATTTCGCTTTCAAAGCTTTAAAATACTAAGCTCTGGTTTCGCCAATTCCTTAAAAAGTGCTTGCTCTTTCACATGTACTTTGTGTGAGTCTTGAGTGCCTATCGGCGAAACCCATCTCATCCAGTGAGTTTGCGTCCAAGTTCGTCTTAAGTAGACTTGAGTAGGCTATGCTTTGCGCGAGCTCAATAAATCTTTGCAGTGGTCATTGTGAAATGGCTACAAATCCTTTTTAAAGTTGAAGAAGTATGTCAATACAATGGTTCCCCGGTCACATGAATGCAGCTCGCAAGAAGGCTGCAGAATCAATGGAAAGTACCGATCTGGTGATCGAGGTTTTAGATGCCCGTATTCCACAAGCTAGTTGTAACCCTATGGTCGAGCAAATTCGATCTGCGCGTCAACGACCTTGCTTAAAGATTCTCAATAAAAGTGATCTCGCCGATCCACATGCGACCAAACAGTGGATGGAATTTTATAATGCGCAGAAGGGCGTCAAGGCGGTGGCGATTAGCTGTAAGAAACCGGCTGATGTCGCCAAGATTCCCGGTTATGCATTGGAGTTGGCGCCTCATCGCGGTGTGCCTACCAAGCCTTTACGAATGATGATCATGGGCATTCCCAACGTTGGTAAATCAACTTTGATGAATGCCTTGCTGAAGAAGCGTGTTGCTAATGTCGGTGACGAACCCGCAGTCACTAAAACCCAGCAGCGCTTGTATCTCGGCAAAAATATGATTCTGACCGACACACCGGGTATGTTGTGGCCGAAGATCGAACATCCAACCGACGGTTTGATGCTGGCAGCGAGTCATGCGGTTGGGGTCAATGCTTTGATCGAAGAAGAGGTTGCGACCTTTTTGGCGGAATTATTATTGCAAACCTATCCGAAGTTTTTGTCGACTCGTTATGGCTTTGCCACCGATGGTATTGACGCAGTTGGCGTGATTGAAGCGGTTGCTAAAAAGCGCGCCTACCGTTTAAAAGGCGGCGATTGGGACTTTGAAAAAGCCGCGCACACGCTGTTGCTCGACTATCGCAGTGGCGCCTTGGGGCGCGTGAGTTTGGAAACTCCTCAGTCGCGAGCACACTTATTGGCGACTTATGTGCCGCCGGTCTTGCTCGGGCAAGGAAAGAGTGTTGACACTGGTATGGATCAAGAAGAAGCTGAAGAGTAAGTTTTATCCTGATTGAGCGACGTATGATCGAATGGCGTAGCGTTTTTTGGTTTGTGTGGAAGGTCGCAGCTAGCGTCGCCTTAACTTATGCTTGTTATCATTTCGGTGAGAAGATGAAGTCAGGGTACGGCATGATAGGGGTTCTGTTGTCCCTTAATGTTTGGGGGCGTTGGTTTTCGCGTGAAATCATCGAATCGGTTCTGTTATTCAAGTATTGGGGCGAAAAATCGGCGCTCTATCCTTGGCATGGGAAGTTTTATAGTTTTGATGGCCGGCAGATCCGTTTTTTCTTAGTCGATGATGTGGTTTGGATCGCACTAAAAGACATCAGAAAGGTGCTCGATCCAAAGGTGGCTCAGTGGGAGTTGGATTTGCTTGGTGGTGATCTTGGAAAGATTGAAAACAGCCGAGAATTCGCGATAACTGAAGTGGGCTTGCTGCGTTTATTGGAACGCAGAACAGAAGATAGGCGAGCCAAGTATCCGATGATACGTTTCAAGCGTTGGTTACTCAGCGATGCATTTCCGAACGTGAGGCGGATGCCTCGCTCGGCGTTGAATCATTAGTTCATCGATCTGCATGGCATTCAGATTCTATGGACTCGTTGTATAGACCCAGCGCCGAATACTTCTGATTTGGTTCTGCAGACGACAATAATTGAAGGCCTATCCGTTGATCACTTTCCGGGTATAGGATTCGAGATAATTCATTAAATTATCGGCGCCTTGCGCGGCGGCGTCTTCATTGCCCTCAGCGATACCACGAGCTAACAGCATATGACAGCGTGCTGCTTCGTGCATATCGCCTTCATGTTGATAGGCATACCAAAAGCGGCGGCATTTGATGATCAAGGGAATCACCGCAGCGACGGCGGAAGGATTGCGGCAGGCGTCGTGAACCACGTGATCGAGTGCTTGGTCGGCGGCCATGAATTCTTCCAGCTTACCGTTGTTTGCGGCGGCAACCATTTGTTCGCCGCAAGCCAAAATATCTTGGCGTAGTTGCGGTGTTGCCCGACGAGCAGCACTGCTGGCAATCAAACGTTCGATTACGCGCCGAGTTTCAATCAATGTGACATGCTCAGCGGCTTCGATATCTTTCACGATCAAACCACGACGTGGCAATTGAACGATCAGCCCGTTTGATGACATCCGCATTAAAGCTTCACGCAGTGGTGTGCGACCAAGCCCGGTTACTTCAATTAATTCGGATTCGACAATGGGGGCTCCCGGCTTAAGTTGCAGGGTAACGATCATGCTCTCGATCGCATCGTAAGCGACGTCAGCGGCACGCATTTTGGTGGTCGATGGAGCTTTAGAGGATTGCATACGGTTGTTGTTATGAAATTTATCATTGGATTATAAGTTATTCGTATGATTTTCCTCAATTTTCTTTTGCCTTTACGTGTAAATTCCAGACAAAAAAAGCGACAGGAGAGGGCCTGTCGCTACGCTTCTTTCTTACTTCGTCGCGCAATACCAGTAAACTTAGTGACTTGAAAAGATTTAGTGGAAAGTCATGTGGTTTAGGCGAGGTAGTGGGTTTTGACCTTGGTATAAAATTCAACCGCCATACTTCCTTGTTCGCGAGGACCAAAACTCGATGCCTTGCTGCCACCGAATGGCACGTGATAGTCGACACCGGCTGTAGGGGCGTTAACCATCACCATGCCTGCTTGCATTTCGCGTCGGAATTGCGTCGCATATTTGAGTGAAGTGGTGCAAATACCGCCTGAGAGGCCATACGGCGTTGCATTCGCAACGGCGATCGCTTCTTCAAAATCTTTGACCTTGATTAAGGTGCTGACAGGGCCAAATACTTCTTCTTGATTGAGGCGCGCTTGTGGGTTGTGGTTTTCGATGATCGCAGGGCTAAAGAAGTAACCCGCACCGTCAAGACGCTGACCACCAACTAAGAGCTTTCCACCTTCTTCGCTACCGATTTCCACATAACTCAAATTCTTGTCGAGTTGGCGTTGATCAACCACCGGACCAATTTGCGTGCTTGGGTCAATCGCCGCACCGACTTTCAATGAGCGCGTACGTTCTATCATCGCCTTTGAGAAGTCTTCATAAATCCCTTCGGTGACGATGGTGCGGCTCGAGGCGGTACAACGTTGACCAGTTGAATAGAACGCACCATTGACGGCACATTCGACGGCGACGTTGAGATCTGCATCATCGAGAATGACGAGCGGATTCTTGCCACCCATTTCTAGTTGATATTTTTTGAGATTGAGTGCGCAATGTTGAGCAATGATTTTTCCAGTTTGCACCGATCCGGTGAAACTGATGCCATCGACTTCTGGGTGTTCGACGAGAGTTTTTCCGGCTAGGCCATCGCCCATCACTAGATTGAAAGCGCCTTTCGGTAAACCTGATCGAGAAATGATTTCCGCTAGTGCCCAAGCGCAAGCAGGCGTTAATTCCGATGGCTTGAGCACCACAGCGTTGCCGCAAGCTAGTGCTGGCGCGGCCTTCCAAGCGGGAATCGCAATCGGGAAATTCCAAGGCGTGATCAGTCCAACGACCCCGAGTGCTTCGCGTGAGGTGAGGACTTCCATATTCGGACGCACTGAGGCAAGTGCTTGCCCTGCCATACGCAAAGCCTCGCCGGCAAAATATTTGAAAATGAATCCGGCGCGGGCGACTTCACCAATTGCTTCTGGCAAAACTTTACCTTCTTCACGTGCCAACAAGGTACCTAGTTCTTGTTTACGCGCCAAAATTTCGTTACCAATAAAATCGAGCACATCGAAGCGTTGTTGGGGAGTAGAGCGACTCCACACTTTGGCTGCTTGACGTGCAGCAGCCACTGCAGCATTCACATCGTCGACACTAGCCTCGGCATATTCGCCAATGATTTCATCAGGTTGAGATGGGTTGTGATTGGCCCGGGTTTTACTCGAAGCATGCCAATTGCCGTCGATAAAATGATTAAAACTAGTCATGGAAATTCCTCAAAATACGAGTCTTCAAAATGTGATTGATAGAGCTTATCAGAGTTGCGGTTTACCGGATCAATCTAGCGCAAGGAACGAAGATGAGTCACAGCCTCTTTCTGGACGATAGCAGTAACGCGTTCGCGTTCAGCACCGACTAGCGGTAAGGCTAGCGCCGACGATACAAAACCAGCGGCTCTTCATAGCGTTTTGCTTGCATCAGCTTATACATGGCAACGGTCTCTTTCGGTAAGACGACCCTCGCGTCGCATTCGCAATCGTGCACCAATTGTCTTTGGTTTCACGGGCATCGGCAGCATACAAAACGGAAGGCATGACCATAGAACTCTGTACTGCTATCTCTGTGGCTTTTTCGATGAAACCTAAGGCATTTGCAGTACGTGCTTCAGCAACCTTAGCCAAACCTGAGATACATTTGTTCGCAACATCAAGAGCGAATGTGTGAGTTCGAGTTTGTCATCTAAAGACAAATTATTCGCTTTGCTATGAGAACCACGAGTCTCTAAGCTATGTGTGTCGGCAACGATCTGAAAGGAAAAATGCTTCTTCGTAGTTGCGTTGTCGAGATCCTCATTTCTTCAAATTTGGTAGATAAAGCTGGAAAAATGCCCCCCCAATTTGGGAGATTCATGTTGACTTCCTTTGAGATAAATAAATCGAACAACAGATAGGCGGGCAGTGTAGAATAACTTAAATATATTTGCAATATATTTTAATCGTTTTTCTGAGCAATTCAGTATTATTTTGGATCTGACGGAATCTGCCAATACAAGGGTTGCAACTTCTACATTGCTTTTTTGAATACGGCTCTGAAAACCACACATTTAATATTTCTTAATGATGCGATTTGAAAAAAGATCAAATTCAGGTAATATAGTTGCAAAATGATTAACCATAAGAAATAAGTTAGAGATGCTAGACATGATTTTTAGCGCGAAGATCAATGAGACCAGTGACACGGCAGGGTCTACGCGTATGCATTTGGCGGGGGCCATCGATAACGTCTTTTTTGCCGAACCTTTGTTCGATGCAATGCCCGATGTGGTGTTCTTCGTCAAAGATCTCGACGGGCGTTACGTCGTAGTCAACCAAACTTTAGTCAATCGCTGTGGCCTGAAGGAGAAGTACGAACTGGTCGGACGCACCGTCAGTGAAGTATTTCCAGCAAGCTTGGCGGCCACCTTCGAGCAACAAGACCAGTTGGTTTTGAACGGTGGCCAAGATGTTCGTGACCAATTGGAACTACATTTGTACCCAGATCGCGACCCAGGTTGGTGTTTGACAAACAAGATCGCCTTGCGTGATGCCCAGCAACGCATCATTGGTTTGACCGGCACGTCACGTGATCTGGGGATGCCAGACCAACGTCATCCTGTATATCATCGAATCGCAGCGGCTGTGCGTCACATCCATTCGCATTATGCCGAGAATGTGCATATGGCCGAATTGGAAAAGATTACTGGTTTGTCGGTGGCGCAGATTGAACGTCACTTCCAAAAGATCTTCTCATTGACCCCACGACAGTTTATGACCAAGGTCAAACTCGACGCCGCGACCAATTTACTGGAGGATCATAGTCGCAGTATCACCGATATCGCGATGTCATGTGGCTACCAAGACCATAGTGCCTTTACGCGGATGTTCAAGGCTACTGTTGGTGTGACACCTAGCGAATACCGCGAAGTACTATTGCGACGCCAAACACGCGCTCATTGAAATTATTTGTACTTAAAAAATAAACGCACTCCATTTTTTTAAGTTTTCTTCACGCCCGGACTTTGTTCCGGGTTTTTTTTGTCTCGGGTGTTTGTGTCGACGGCGAAGTGCTTGATTTTTTGAGTTGCGACGGGAATCTTTTTCGTTATCGACAGTCATAGCACGATGCTCTATGCTGCGAGAGTCCGGTGCTTGATTTTGGAAGATAAGGCACATCGATGTCACTTAAGATCTCGACGGTATCGAGCGACTGAAAAATAAGAAAGCCGAGCGAAAAAAAGATAATTATTTCGCTCTTATATTTGTGTTGAAACCTAGGAGAGTATATGCAAGGATCTTGGCGCTTATTGCCACTTGCTAGCCTTGTACTTGGCACTGTTGTGTCTTTGAGTACGCAGGCGCAAACAAGTACCTCGCGAGTTGAAGGACTGCGGGAAAATAATCCGAATTGGCATGCCTTAACGGGCGCGAGAGTCGTGACTGCACCCGGCAAGGTCATTGAAAATGGCACCGTCATCGTGCGTGATGGTGTGATCGTGTCGGTGATCGCGAATGGCCCCGTGCCAGCTGGCGCCAAAGTATGGAAGCTCGATGGGCGCACAATATATCCTGGCTTTATTGATATGGCGAGTAGTGTCGGTGTACCAGCTGCTCTCGCAGCGAGTGCGCCAGCAGTGCCGGGTCGGCCAACTACGCCGCGCGTATTTAATAGCCGCGCAATTGCAGCGGATAATCCGCGTATTCATCCAGAACAAGATGTAGCGAAGCAGCTTGAAGTGAAGGCGGATGATGTGAAGCTTTATCGTGAATTAGGTTTCACGACAGTCTTAGCCACCCCAGCGGCCGGTATTTTCCGAGGTCAGAGCGCATTGCTAAGTTTGAATTCAAACGATAACCCTAAGAACATGGTGTTGGCGACTCGGGTTGCACAACATATGGCAAATGAACTTGAGCCCGGAGGTCGTGGTTATCCAGGGTCTTTGATGGGGGTTATTGCTCAGGTACGACAAACTTTCTACGACGCTCAATGGTACCAACGTGTCAGCGATACCAAGCTCAAGCTCGAACGACCACAGATCAATGATTCTTTAGAAGCCTTGAGACCAGTACTGGCCGGACGCCAGAACATTATTTATGCAACGGATAATGAACAAGCCTATCAACGCGTAGCCAAGATTCGCGATGAGTTTGGTTTGAAGGTAATCTTGCAAGGGAATGGACTGGAATACCGTCGCAGCAATCATTTGAAAGCGAGTGGCATGCCGGTGATCGTGCCTTTGAATTTTCCGAATGCTCCCGAGGTCGAACATCCAGACATGGCATTGGATACATCCCTCGAAGCTTTGCAACATTGGGAACAAGCACCGTCGAATCTCGCTTATGTTGAGAAGGCAGGTGTGGAATTTGCGGTGACGCCTGCTGGATTGAAAGATCCTAAGAAAGAGTTTTGGTCACGTTTGCGTCAAGCGATTCGTCGTGGCCTGTCGATTGAGCAAGCTCTAGCAAGTTTGACCACAACACCAGCAAAATTACTGGGTGAACAGAAGCGCTTGGGTAGTATCGCTCCGGGTCACCTCGCGAACTTGGTGGTGGCATCAGGTGATTTATTTAGCGACGATAAAGCGAACATTGAAATCAACTTCGTCGAAGGCAAGCCTTTGGTCACAGAAAACTATAACCGCTTCGAATTACGTGGCACATGGACGGTCAATAGCGCGGGTAAAACTAGTGCTTGGGTGATCGAAGGAAGTGCAACGAAACCAAGCCTAAAGGTAGACGGTGTCGCAGTTGATCTCACACTCAAAGACAGTCAACTATTGGCGAAGTACAGCGACAAATCTGGTAGCTACATTGTTTTGGCGGATGGCCGCGGTGATAGCTTAAGTGGTACTTTGCAAGATCCACAGGGCAAAGTATGGCAGTGGACAGCCAGCCGCAATAAGGCCGCGAATCCCGATTCGAGTACTACGAAGCCAGAGACCATGCCTGTCGCTTGGAGCGGCAATTACCCCGCCGGTCCTTATGCAATGGCGACACCACAAAAGCCAAACGCGATCTTGATCAAGAATGCGACGATTTGGACCAGTGCCAAAGTAGGTAAATTAGAACAAAGCGATATGTTGGTCGTTGATGGCAAAATCGCCGCCATCGGAAAGGACCTTAAGGCGCCCGCCAACGCCACAGTGATTGATGCCAGCGGCAAGCACGTCTCGCCAGGTATTGTTGATGCCCACTCACATACGGCCATGATGCAAGGCATTAATGAGGCGACGAGTTCGATCACCGCAGAGGTGCGGGTCGGCGACATCATCGATGCTTCCAGTATCAATATCTATCGCCAATTAGCCGGTGGTGTGACGACTGCTAACGTTTTGCATGGTTCTGCGAATACGATAGGCGGCCAAAATCAAGTGATTAAATTGCGCTGGGGTTCGGATGCTGACGGTTTGAAGTTGGATGGTGCTTTCCCCGGCATTAAATTCGCGCTTGGTGAAAACGTCAAGCAAGCCAACTGGGGCAATGAATCGACTGGTCGTTACCCGCAAACACGTATGGGTGTTGAGCAAATTCTTCGTAGTGCATTCTTAGCGGCACGTGCTTACAAAGAAGAACGTGAGGCGTGGAAGAAATCACCATCAACGATGGTAGAGCCACGTCGTGATCTGCAAATGGATACTTTGGTTGAACTCTTGGACCGCAAACGTATGATCCATATCCACTCGTATCGCCAAGACGAGATCTTGATGTTTGCGCGTGTCGCTCAAGAATTTAATCTCTTGGTCGGTACTTTCCAGCACGTGATGGAAGGCTATAAAGTTGCGGACGTTATCGCGAGCTTAGGGGCAGGTGGTTCGACTTTCTCCGATTGGTGGGGCTACAAAATGGAGGTGTCTGATTCAGTGCCATTCAATGGCGCCTTGATGCACAACGCTGGTGTGGTTACCAGTTTCAATTCTGATAGCGATGAATTGGCACGCCATTTGAATACGGAAGCGGCGAAGGCTGTGAAATACGGCGGGCTGTCGGAAACTGAGGCCTTGAAATTTGTGACGCTGAATCCAGCCAAGCAACTCAAGATCGATCATCGTACTGGCTCTTTGGAAGTGGGTAAGGATGCCGACTTTGTGATTTGGAATACCAGCCCTTTGTCGACCTTAAGCCATGCCGAACAAACCTGGATCGAAGGACGCAAATATTTTGATCGTGCTGCCGACCAAATAGCGCGTGAGGAAGCGAAAGCAGAGCGTCAACGTATCGCAGCAAAAGTGATTGCGAGCCGCAACCCTAGCGCAGCACCGACTTCAAAATCGAGTGATATGGAGAAGGTCTCAGCCCCGAAAACACCAGCCGAAATGCTCGCTGCAAATCAAGCTTACCTAGAACTCAAACAATGGTTGCACATGATGAGCAAACACAGAACCGCTTATTGGGCAGGTGAAGAAGAGCATGAATGCACGGAGACAGAATAATGAAGAACCGAAATAATTCGCAAACAGCACGTCCGGCGCATACCTTGAGATTGGCTGCTATCGCTACATCTATGGCGATGGTTTTTGCAATCTCGCTGCCGAATGCGCCAGCATTCGCGTCTGATAATGTACCAGCGCCAGCACAAAAAACGCCGCTCGTATTGAAAGGGGCGACCATTCATACCGTCACTAATGGCGACATCGCAAATGGTCAAATTGTGATCGAGAAAGGGCGCATTACCGCTGTGGGAACGCAGGTTGCTGTGCCGACGAATGCCAAAGTGATTGATGTTAGTGGTAAGCATATCTACCCGGGGATGATTGCTTCTAATACAGTGATCGGTATCGCTGAAGTGCAATCGGTACGCGCTACAGCAGACTTTGCTGAGGCAGGCGCGATCAATCCGAATGCGCGTGCGATCGTTGCAGTGAATCCTGATAGTGAATTGATTCCTGTCACGCGTGTCAACGGTGTTTTGGCCGCATTGAGTGTGCCGAGTGCAGGTCCAGCGGGCATGATCAATGGCACTTCGTCATTGGTGCAACTCGATGGTTGGACTTGGGAAGATATGACGGTGCAAGCAGAAGTGGGGTTGCATATCAGTGTCCCATTTATGCGTTTTAATCCAGAGCTGTTTCCTGCACCGATGGATGCGCGTCTTGATGAAATTCGCAAATCGAATTTGCAAAGAGTAAAAATGCTGGAAGACGCATTTGATTCTGCCATAGCTTATCGTGATGCGCGTGCTGCAAAAGATGGTACACAAATCGATGTGCGGTGGGAGGCGATGTTGCCAGTGTTGGCGGGTAAGCGCCCGGTGTTTATGCATGCTCAAGACGCCGCGCAAATTCGTTACGCACTCAATTTTGCCCAGCGCTATCAGTTAAGGTTGGTGTTGGTCGGAGGTATGGATGCACCGATGTTTGCGGATACTTTGCGTGAGCGTAAAGTGCCCGTCATCATCACAGGCATTCATAAATTGCCGCAGCGTCGTGGTGCGGAGTACGATGAATCCTATCGACTCGCAAGCAAATTGTCGCAGGCCGGTGTGAGTTTTTGTATCGCACGTGGTGGTGCCGATGATGATGCGCACAATGAACGTAATCTGCCGTACGAAGCAGCAGTTGCGGTGAGTTTTGGATTAGATCCCAATGAGGCATTAAAGGCAGTGACTTTGTATCCGGCACAGATACTGGGCGTGGAAGATAAACTGGGTTCACTTGAGGTCGGTAAGTTCGCCAACTTATTCGTCAGTGATGGCAATCCTATGGAGACCATGACGAAAATCGAACAAGTCTATATTCAAGGGCGCCCGGTTGATCTCAGCACCAAACAATCGCGTTTGACTGAGAAGTACCAGCAAAAATATATTCAGAAAAAAGAATCGATGTAGTCGTTTTCGCATATAAAAATACCCGCTGCGGCGGGTATTTTTTATCGTGGATTCGAATTAGATAATTTTCCAATTGAACACGATCACTTTCGAGTCAATCTTCGTCTCAAAACGGCAATTCTTGAGTGCGCTGATCGAGGCATTGTCGAGCTCGCGATTGCCGCTTGATTGCTCAACGCGTGCGTCAACGACCTTACCTTTACTGTCGGTGGCGAAGCGCAGCTTAACGGCGCCGCTGACATCTTCACGCAACAGCTGTTCATTGTAAGAAGGTGCAGAGCACGCATTGGTCGTAAAAGGATTAACGATTTCAGCAGCTTGCGCGTGCATCGTAGTTGCCAAGCTCAAGCTTGTGAAAGCGAATGCGAAACGAGCGAATGTGTTCATAAGACCTCCAAAGATAACAATTAACGAAAACTGTGGTCGGCGTTTTCGTTCAGGGAAAGTAGCGATTGATTGTGTCAATTGCTGTGCCGTTGGAGCCACTATAAGGACTGCTTTCCAAAATTTGAAATTGCGTTTTCGTATGCGCATTATCAGCATTTTCTATATCTTTTTGGTCTGCGCGGAAGTAGTGCGCGTGTGTTTTTATGCGCTTGCATGACAGCACAAAAAAAGTGCAAGACCATGCGGAACTAATAATGAAAATGAAATCTTAGGCGCCCCAGTTCTCTTATTTGCACAAGCATAGTGCTGACGCTGAAAAAGAAAAAAATGTGGTTTTTTCTGTTTGGAAGCAAGCGAAAACCGAGAAATTTTCAGTTTCATGCTTATCTTGTGGCGTTTTTTCGTGCCAAGTCTTGCTTTAAATACGCAATCAAGGCGATCGCTGGGATAATGTAGGATCTAAAAAGTAAAATAATTCACGTGCTAAAGAAATCACTTATTCGTCGTTTTAAGAGTGCTGGGGAACCGCTTGTCTTATTGGCTGTATTGGCGGTGCTGCTTCTCGTGCCGAGGAAGATTGTCGGGGATCATACGCGTCTGATTTGGCGAGGCGAGCTAACTACTGCCAGTTTGGCCGAGTTGCAAAACCTTATTGAGAAACATCCACATCAATATAACGTGATTCAGTTTAGGAACTCGCCTGGTGCCAGTGCTGCAGCAGGAATCATCATTGAGCAAGTGGAAACGCTTATTAATTTGCATCACCTTGATACTGAAGTTCGTGGCGCCTGTTCTTCTGCTTGCGCCAGTTCTTTTTTGTTGGGCGAAACGAGAACCATGTTACCTGGTTTGCGTCGGGAACCGACTTATTTGATGCTACACGCGACCCGCCAATTTAAGACGCGCGAAGTTGATTACAGCCATACCGAAAAAATATTCCGAAAAATTGCTGCCCGTAGCGAAGGACAATTCCCTATGGTTTTACTTGAAAGTATTTTCGATGATAGGAAGGGAACAGCAGATGGTGAGTTATATGTATTTCGTGAAGCTCGCCCTTCGATCGCAGGGCCGCAGCATGTGTTCATTTGCCGAAATGCCGTGATGGCTGTGATCGATACCTGTGAGCCTGTAGTAGGAATCAAGCCACAGGATCTTGGTATTCATGTCGGTACTTAGAATACGTGTATCGGAGGATGGATGATTCGTTTTCTTGTGAGATTCGTGGCATTCTTAATGACCGTCTATGCTGGATTGTGTATTGCCATGTACTTGGTACAGGATTCTTTGATCTATTACCCGGTTCTGACGCCTCATCAAAATGATTCCAACGTGGAGATTTTTCGACTGAATGGCGAAAACATCGTGGTTGTTTGTTATCGACCTAACGATCAATCGAATGAAACTGATGCCTTGGTCTATTTCGGTGGTAATGCCGAAGACGTAAGTGCATCGATGTGGCAGTTAGCGAAGGCATTCCCGCAAAAATCAATTTATGCCATGCACTATCGTGGATATGGTGGAAGTACCGGACAACCGCGCCAATCAGAGCTATTTGCTGATGCCCTTGCGCTGTTCGACAAAATTCAAACGAAGCATAAGCAGATTGTGGTCATGGGGCGTAGTTTAGGGACTGGTGTTGCAACTTTCTTAGCGAGTCAACGTTCAGCGCAGAAGCTCATATTAGTGACCCCTTACTTTAGCCTCGAACAAGTGGCGCGTGATCAGTATCCCTTCTTGCCGGCAAAGTTGCTATTGCGTGACAAATACGAGTCCTATCTGTATGCTCCGAAAGTGAATGCTCCTGTCTTAATGGTGGTGGCTGAAAGAGATCAATTGACGCCAATACAAGGCAGCATCGAACTTCAAAATCGATTTCGACCGGGGCAAGTGAAAAGGGTGATGATCAAGCAAGCCTGGCATAACGGAATTTCGAATCATCCTGAATATCTCGAAGTATTGCGTGATTTCTAGCCACATAAACTTGGACTGAAGAATTGGGTAATGCGGTCTTATTACGCAATTTATATTGAGGGAAGCTCTTATGTCGTCTGCAACATTGTTTAGACCTCATGGTAATTTTTCTGTGTATGTGCATGAACAGATCTTACTGACAGAAGTAACGGGTCCGTGGAATCGCGAGTTAGTTGACTATTGGGCAGAGCAGGCGTTTGTGTTAGCACAGCAGTTCTCGCGTGAGCGACCGTATGTCGCAGTTACTGAAGTGTACGAGTCGATGTTGTGTCCTCCTGATGCACTTGAACGTATCGGTCGTGCTGTTGCATACACGAATCAACATCTACCTAGTGTTGGTCAGTGCATCGTTGCGGCGCCAAGTGTTGAAGGGCGAGATTTGCTTAAGTCTTTGTACGAAAAAATTCAGTTTGCGCAGATTTTTGAGACACGTGAGCAAGCTTTGGAGTGGGCGCGTCACCGTTTAGGGCTCGCGCCGTAATTGCATTACTTCGCTTAGCGGTGACGCCAGTGGCCTGGGCGGAAATGCCAAGACACGCCAACTCGTTCCCAACGATGTGGGTACCAAACAAAGCCTACGCGTGGCGGCGCCCAATAACCCGCGCGCCAGACATGGCGCCCGCCTTCCCAATACCAAAATCCGTTGATCCAAATATAACCAGGAGCTGGGGCGACTGTCACAACTTCTTGCATCGGCTGTGGTGGAGCAACCTCTGTGGAAACACTCTGTACATTGACTTCACTGCCAGCAGGATAATTCGCAGGTGGCGGATATTGCGTATTGCTGCGATAGTAAACTGGGGCGGGTGCCATGACTGTGCAGGCGCTCATTGTGAGGCCGCTGCCAATCACCAGTGCTGTCACGAGCATTCTAGAAACGGTGGTATTCATAAACAACTCCTTTTGCATTGCGTTGGGATTCCCCCTCCCATTTGCCAGCATCATAGTGAAATAGGCACTGCTTTGCTGTAAGAAGTTGTAACGATTGTTTTCAGATTTTGGTTGTCATTGATTGCAAATTTTCGTGAACCTCGGCTTTGAAACTGTGACAAGATTTGACTAGTTTTTTTTGCGCGAATGAAGACTAGCGAGCTAGTTTTGTTCAGCCTGTTCTTTCAAGGCTAACAAATTGTTGAGACTGGTTGCTTGTAAGGGAAGACGTCCTAAGTCTCGCTTCCACCCGAATAAAACATAGTTGGCATTGCCGCAGATGCGGCCTTGGCATGCTCCCATGCCACAACGCGTATGTAGTTTCGCGCTACGCCAATCTGAATGAATTTGTAATTGCGCAAAGCTGACATCTTCGCAGCGACAAACAATCGTGTCGTCGCGACAGAGTAGTTTTAGTTCTGGACGTAACTGAAACGTGTGCTGCAAGCGGCGCGCGAATTGTTGCCAATGTCGCCTTTGCTTTTCTGCTGCGGTCAATTGACGATTGGCAGAGTCTTGGGATTGCTTTGGTATTACAGTTTTGTCGAGACTAAATGCAGCCGCATAACCTGCAATACATCCTTCTGCTAAGGATAGATCGACACCACCTACACCGGTTGTCTCTCCAGCACAATAAACCCCTGCAACACTACTTTCCTGCATTTCATTGACTCTGACACTGGGCATAGCGCTTGGGTCGTCATCATGAAAGTCGACGGCGCATCCAAGTCCTGTGGCGATTTCGAGATTGGGGGCAAGGCCATAGCCGCAAGCGAGGTAGTCTGATTCGATCTCATACGGTACGCCGCCTTTGGAGATCGTGATTTTGCTGAGTTGTTGCTTGCCATGAGCTTCAACCACATAGCTATCACTCCAATATTTTTGTCGCCGGAGTTTCCATGCTAATTGGATTGCTTGTTTGAGTTTGCTCGGGCTTGCAAATAAACTCCAGGCAAAACGATTAAGTTTGGAAAAGCTACTCTGTTCGACGATGTGAGTGACAATTGCGCCGCGTTCTACTAGGCTGGCAGCAACCGCCAAGAGTAGTGGTCCCGTACCGGCAACCACCACGCGTTTTCCTTGCACCGGATAGCCGCCCTTTACCAGAGCTTGTAGGCCACCTGCGCCAGTCACGCCAGGTAAAGTCCAGCCTGCGAAAGGCAATAGAATTTCACGAGCGCCAGTGCCAATGATGACGCGTTTTGCGACAATTTTCGAATTGGCACAATGCGGCGTTTGGGTATGATCAAGCACTGCAGTGAACTGGTCTTTGTGACCACTGATATGAATCAGCTTGCTTTGAAAATGACAGCGTAGTCGCTCAGATTGCGTGAGTATGGAAGCTAAGTTTTGCGCTCTGGGATCATGTTGAATTTGTGCGCCACCGCGCCAAATTTGCCCGCCCGATTGAAAATTGTCATCGACGAGATCAACTTCACATCCGGCTGCCAGAGCAGCTTGCGCAGCGGCGAGACCTGCAGGTCCTGCGCCGATAATTAAGACGTCGCAACGATATTCAAGTGCCTTCATGTTGCAGTCCCCGTTTCGATAGCGAGACCCTCGGTACACATGGTTTGACAAGCCAGTTGGTGCATACGACCATTGATGGTAACCCGACATTCTTGGCAGACACCCATGCCGCATACAGGAGCGCGCGCGGCGCCGCTGACGGATGTCCGTGTACTGTAGAAACCGCACTGCGCCAAGGCTGCTGCCACACTTAAACCGGGCGCGACTGAGAAGGCATGGCCGTTGATAGAAATCTGTAATTGTGAGCTCATAGAGGCAGACATAGTATGAGGAATCAAGCTGTGTTGAACGGGCGATGTGTACAGTGGTTATTGAAAGGTTTCGAACATACGCGCCGGCAAGAAAGCTTGCATGCTGATGGCAGGCGTACGTTCACAAATTGCATCCTTGATCAGGTCTGCGGTCGCCAAAGAAGTGGTGATGCCCAAGCCTTCATGGCCCGTCGCCATCCAGACGTTTTTGTGGCGCGGGTGAGGGCCGATGTAAGGCATGCCATCGGGCGTGGCAGCGCGGAAACCAGTCCAACTGCGAATCGCTTTAAGATCTCTTAAATTAGGAACATATTCGATAGCACGTTCCAACATTTTGATGAGCATGGCTTGATCGATTTCCTTATGGCTCACATCGAACTGACGCGACGATCCAATGAAGACTTGCCCAGTGGGACGCGGTTGGAGATTGAACGCCACAGAGTCACCGTCAGCCGCATGGGCGCTTTTGATATAACCGAGCTCAACTAATTGGTGATGAATGAAATTCGGATAGCGATCAGTAATTAGCAAATGACCTTTCTTATAGCGCAAAGGCAAGTCAGGTATTAAGTCCCGCGCCGCCATGCCGTTGGCGACGATGATTTCGCGCGCATGAATTTCCTTGCCTGATTCTAGAATGACGCCATGCTCTTCGATACTAAGCACGCGATGGCGTATCAGTTGGGCGCCAAAGTTCATTGCTTGTTCTAACAGAACTTGCGCACTTTTCGGCGGGTAGACCAGAGCATCGTCATTGACTAGAACTCCCCCAGCCAATCCAGCGCGTAGTTGTGGTTCGTGTTGATAGAGTTGATCTGCGGTGAGCACTTCGGCATTGACGCCGTGCTCGTTCAAGATTCGACATTTATGGACGGCCACATCCATTTCTTCTTGATCGGCGGCGACCCAAATGGTGCCGCACTGACTGTATTCGTGGCGTGCAAATTCGCCGCCATTTTGTGAAGCCAGTTGACGCCAGAGCTCAAGGCTGTGGCGCGTGAGTGCTAATTCATCGGGGTTGTCATCCATCACAACCAGATGCCCCATGCCGGCCGCTGTGGTGCCGCCGCCTATGGTACTTGGCTCGATCACTGCCACGCGCTGCCCATGCTTAGCGAGTGCTGCGGCACAAGCGCAACCGACAATGCCTCCGCCAACGATGACGATGTCAAAACGCGTTTGACTCATGCACGTATGCCCCACACAAATGGATCCTCTGGATTCAATATCAGTTGCGCTTCAGCATTCACAAAGGCACTGCCGCGAATGCAGGGGTGAATCCTGCCGTTTTCTTGGCTGCGCGTATAACTTGCTTCAAATACGCTACCGATAATGCTCTCTTGGCGCCACACTTCGCCTTCAGCAAGTTTGCCGTCGGCGGCAAGGCAAGCAAGTTTGGCGCTAGTTCCTGTGCCACATGGTGAGCGATCGTAAGCCTTGCCGGGACAAAGGACAAAGTTTTGGCTATCGTTACCTTCTGCAGATGGCGGTGCGAAGAGTTCGATGTGATCGATCTCAGCACCATGGTCGCCTGTGATGCCAGCGGCAGTGAGTGCTTCACGAATGCGCCAACTAAAACTCGTCAGGACATCGACGTTTGCAAGACGCATGTCTTGTCCGTGATCAGCAACGAGGAAGAACCAATTGCCACCCCAGGCGACATCACCGCTGACGGTGCCGTGTCCTTCGATTTCGACTTTTACCCCGGTACGCGCACGATAAGCCGGAACATTATGGACGCTAACCGTTTGATCTTCATGTAACTCGACTTCGACGGTGCCAACTGGAGTATCGACTTTATGCTTACCGATTCCGAGTTTCCCTTGATAGGCAAGCGTCGCCACCAGACCGATGGTGCCATGTCCGCACATGCCTAAGTAGCCGACGTTGTTGAAGAAAATCACTCCAGCACTGCAGCTCGTATCATGCGGTTCGCACAGCAGGGCGCCGACTAAGACATCGGAGCCACGTGGCTCACAGACGACGGCGCTACGATAGTGATCAAACTGTTCGCGAAAGCGAATCAGGCGTTCGGACAATGGCCCACTACCTAGATCAGGACCGCCGCTGACGATCACGCGAGTTGGTTCGCCGCCGGTGTGAGAATCGATGATGTGAATTTTTTGCATACCAAAGCTTTCTTATGAGCGATAAAGATCAGTGAACTAAGCGCATTCAAGCTGCAATCAAGGAACGAATTAGCAGAGCAAAGTGTAACCAAGCGCCGCCACACTGTCTTGCGAAAAATCGAAGCTCAGATGCAGAAATCGGCATAGTGATCTTAATTCATGATAAAACACTATCTGATAACTCTTGGAGGGAACTTGTCGTGAAAGCTGCTCTCCAAGTTAAAGCGTGACGCCGATTTTCAGGCTCATAGCAAGTACACGACTATTTCCAAAGAGAGAATTGCATGACAAAGTTGATTGATTTTCGCAGTGATACAGTGACTCGGCCGGTGCCAGCAATGAGGGCGGCGATGATGGCCGCGGAGGTAGGAGATGACGTATATGGCGACGACCCTAGTGTGAATCGTCTACAAGAGAAATTTGCGGAGTTGGCGGGGCATGAGGCGGCTTTGCTGGTTGCTAGTGGTACTCAAAGCAATTTGGTCGCTTTGTTGACACATTGTGGTCGAGGCGACGAATACATTGTTGGCCAACAGTATCACACCTATTTGTACGAATCCGGTGGCGCAGCAAGTTTAGGAGGTATCGTTCCTCAACCTGTATCGGTAGAAGCAGATGGTAGTCTCGCTTTGAAGGCTATCGAAGCGGTGATCAAACCACAGGACATTCATTTCGCACGTAGCCGCTTGCTCAGCCTTGAGAACACGCATCTCGGGAAGGTCTTAAGCAACAGCTATTTGCAATCGGCAATCGCTTTAGCCAAGCAGCATCATTTGGCGACGCATCTTGATGGTGCTCGTGTGTTCAACGCTTGCGTAGCGCAAGGGCTTACCTTGAAAGAGATCACTGCACCATTTGATACGGTGTCGATTTGCTGCTCGAAAGGACTCGGTGCACCAGTCGGTAGCGTGCTGTGCGGTAGCCGTGATTTCATCCTCGAGGCCAAACGTTGGCGCAAAATGCTTGGAGGTGGTATGCGTCAAGCAGGGCTGTTAGCCGCGGCAATCGACTATGCGCTTGATCATCATATAGAAAGATTGGCGTATGACCATCACAATGCCGCGAACTTGGAACAAGGACTGCGAGACTTGAGCGGGCTCAAGGTGGAATCCGCACATACGAATATGCTGTATATAGAACTCGAAAGTGCGGAGCGCGGGCAAGAATTTGGTGCTTATTTGCGCCAACAAGGGATTTTGATCTCTGTGGGGAAACGTATCAGATTAGTGACGCACCTTGATATTGATGAGGCGGATGTCACTACCATGTTGCGAGTTTGTCGCAGTTTCTTTGCTTAGCATCGATAAGGGTTTTGTGCGGCGCAATATCAATAAGCTGATGAGGTTTTTACCGTTGGTTCAAGGTGATTCGCTTGGTTTTTTGAATGAATCCCTAACCCAAATTGTTAAATAGTGTCTTTTTTGTGAAAGAACCGGAAATAAAGGGTTTATAGTTTTCTGAAAGCAACTAAAATAGCCTCAAAGTAATACCAGTAGAAATTCCTTGTGTAAGTTCATGTGAACTTAGCATGAGGGATTTATCAGAGTCGTTTGATAGTGATTTTGTCTTTCTTTACTTGGGAATGATATGAACTTTCAAAACATACGAATTGGGCAGCGTTTGGCACTAGGCTTTGGTGTCGTGATTGCTTTATTGGTGTTGTTGGCGGGCTTGTCGTATTACCGCATCACCGGCCTCAGTAAAGAGGTTTCTACGATGGTGCAGGATCGTTATCCGAAAACCGTGGTGGCGAATCAAATCAAAGCGCAGCTCAATGAGATGTCGCGCAATATGCTCAACGTCTTGATCATGACGGATGCTGACCAAATCAAGAAAGAACTAGAGAATATCGCCAAAGAGAATAGCAATAATGAAGCGGCGCTCGCCAATCTGAAAAAAACCATTACCGACGCGAAAGCTAGCGAGCAGCTCGCTGCCATCATGGCGATACGCGATAAGTTCATTCCACTGCAAACCAAATTTGTTGCCTTAGTTAATGAGGATCGCAAAGATGAAGCGATGCTCAAGTTTCTGTTCTCGATTCGTCCGATTCAAAACAAATACTTCGCTGCTCTCGACGATTTCATTCAACTGCAAAACAGTCAGATGGTGCAGGCCGGTAAAGATTCCGAGACCGTGGCAACCCAGACCAGTGGTTTCATTCTGATCTTGGCCTTGGCGGCGGGAGGTATCAGTATCGTCGTCGCTTTCTTAGCCACCAAGAGTATTACTCGCCCTTTGATCGACGCGGTGCGAGTCGCCAAGCGTGTGGCGAAAGGTGATTTGAGTAGCGATATTGAAGTCACCACGAGCGATGAAACAGGACAGATGATGCAGGCGCTGCGCGAGATGAATGACAGCTTGATGAAGATCGTCGGTGAAGTACGTGCTGGTACTGACAACATTGCTTCGGTGTCGATGGAAATTGCCAGCGGCAATCTTGATCTTTCGAACCGTACAGAAGCGCAAGCACATTCCCTGCAGGAGACCGCATCTTCAATGCGCGACTTGACCGACACCGTGAAGCAAAACGCGGAACATGCTGCGCAAGCCAATCGCTTGGCACTATCTGCTTCTGAGGTCGCTGAAAAAGGCGGTACGGTAGTGTCACAGGTCGTGCATACCATGGGTTCGATTAATGCTTCATCGAACAAGATCGTCGATATTATCGGCGTGATTGATGGCATCGCATTCCAGACCAACATCCTCGCTTTGAATGCAGCGGTTGAGGCCGCGCGAGCAGGTGAGCAGGGACGTGGCTTTGCGGTTGTTGCCTCCGAAGTGCGCAGCTTGGCGCAGCGTTCGGCAGCCGCCGCAAAAGAAATTAAGACCTTGATCGGCGCCTCGGTCGATGAAGTGACCGCAGGCAGCAAATTAGTCGAGCAAGCCGGCGTGACGATGGATGAGGTAGTCGCCAGTGTCAAACGCGTGACCGACATCATGGCCGAGATTACGTCGGCAAGCCAAGAGCAGAGTTCCGGTATCGAACGTGTGCATCAAAGTATCGCGCAAATGGATGGCGTCACACAGCAAAACGCGGCCTTGGTGGAAGAAGCTGCGGCAGCCGCTGAAGCCATGCAAAACCAAGCAAGTAGCTTGGCGCAAGTGGTTAGTATCTTTAAGCTCAAGGATGGTTATGAATTGCCAGCACAGACCGCTAGCAGCAACGCCATGCCAGCGCGACCTGCACCCCAAGTCAAACCAGCGCCACGGGTCAATAGCAGTCGTCCTGCATTACCTCGTGGTGGCCAAGCCACATCTAGAGGACGGGTTCAAGAGCTTGATGATGACATGGAAGAATTTTAATAAGTATGATGTAAAGGCAAGACAGTATTGCATGAAGGTGCTCTGTGAACAGTAGACCTCTGTGTCTGCAGAAAAAGAGCAAGTTGACGTTAGACTTTACTTACCAGGAGTTGATATGCGCCACACGATTCGCCTTAATGGCTTCAAATTGAGCCTAAAATTATTCATCGCAAGCTGTAGTTTGTTGTTGGCATGTGGTCAAAGTATGGCCTCAACTGAAGTCAACGGTATTAAGTTTGAAGATACGGTAAAACTTGGGGGCAAAGATCTCAAGCTTAACGGTGCGGGGATGCGGGTTAAGGCTGCATTCTTTAAACTCTATGTCGCCGCACTCTATTTACCCGAGAAAAAGAACACCACGGCCGATATTTTGGCTTTGAATGGACCGAAGCGAGTGCAGTTGGTAATGATGCGCGAGATCAGTTCTGAGGATTTCGGTGAGGCCTTCATGAAGGGCTTGAACGACAACTCAGACAAGGCTGAAAAATCGAAGCTGGTTAATCAAACCGTGGCCTTCGGTGAACTATTCGCGTCAGTGCCGAGTTTGAAAAAAGGCGATATCTTGAATCTGGATTGGGTGCCAGGTACAGGTTTGCAGTCTTTCTTGAATGGTAAACAAGTCGGGCAAACCATTGCCGAACCCTTGTTCTTTAACGCGGTCCTAAAGATCTGGCTCGGTGACCGTACGGTTGATAGTAGTCTCAAAGAGAAAATGCTTGGCGAAAAATAAGAACGGTGTGATATTCAAATGCTGTGATGAACAACGGACTCGCGAGAGTCCGTTTGTTTTTCTGTGAATGCTGTGCCTGCTAAATTACGAATTGCGCGGCGTCCAAAATTGTATTCGGGCTTGACGAACTTGGATTGTGAAAGAGAGAGAAACTCTGTGCTTTCTCCTGACTGCTGTTGATTCCGGCGCAGATTCACTATACTCACAAGCTTCGTGTTGTCAGGAATAGGAGTCCTTCGTGATAGAAATCTTGGGCAAAGCCACCTCGATTAATGTTCGTAAAGTTCTGTGGACCTGCGCAGAAATTGGCATTGACTACCAACATCGTGAATACGGATCAGGCACCGCCAATTCTGTGCTGAGTGCCGAGTTTTCTGCGCTCAATCCTAATGCGATGGTACCAGTCTTGCGTGATGAGTTTGGTGTTCTGTGGGAGTCGAATACCATCTGTCGTTATCTGGCGAATCGATTTCAAGCGCATCAATTGCTACCGACCGACGCGATGGCAAGGGCTCAGGTTGAGAAGTGGATGGATTGGCAGGCAACCGAGCTCAATACCGCTTGGCGTTATGTATTCATGGCTTTGGTCCGTCAGCATCCCCACTTTCAAGACGCTGACAAAATCAAGGCGAGCGCCGATGAGTGGAATCGCTTGATGACAATCTTGGATCATCAATTAGCATCGACCGGTGCCTACGTCACGGGCTCGGTCTTCACATTGGCTGACATCGTCTTAGGTTTGTCGATTAATCGCTGGCGTAACACTCCGATGCAGCATGTTAATCTCGCCCATGTTGATCGTTACTTCGAACTCTTATGTGAGCGTGAAGGTTTTCGACGTTTTGGGGCGAATGGCATCGCATAACGGTTTCAGAGAGGTCGTTTCGGTCTATGTGCGATAATGTGAACTTTGCATCATCTTTGTGGTCTTGATTTGTGGTGATCATGTTTTCTGTTTGGCGATCAATAAATTCCATCCAGTTGTATGCCTCACGCAAGTTCATTTAACTCGACGTTCCAATTCGCTCATGTCTTTCTCTACTTGGTTTTCCTTTTTCTGCGCCGCTTGCTTAATCGCCGTTTCGCCCGGATCTGGAGCGATACTCTCTATGTCTCATGGTTTGGCTTATGGCGTGAAGCGCGCTAGTGTGACGATTTTTGGCTTGCAATTGGGTTTGCTGTTGGTCTTGGTGATCGCCGGGGCCGGTGTTGGTTCTATCTTGCTTGCCTCGGAAATGGCCTTCTCGGTCGTCAAAATACTCGGGGCGACCTACCTGATTTATTTGGGATTGCAGCAGTTTTTTAGCAAAACCAGCGACAACACCGAACTAGCGCTGGAGGCAAAATCGAGTTGCCCATCAGCTGCGCAAAGGATATTGACGGGCTTTCTGACCAATGCAAGTAATCCGAAAGGAATTGTGTTCATGGTCGCCGTGCTGCCTAACTTTATCAATAGCCAAGCACCTTTGCTGCCACAGTTAAGCATCTTGGCGGTGACCATGGTCTTGGTCGACGCCTCAGTCATGCACGGCTATGCGGGTCTCGCGGCATCCTTGCAGCAATGGATGCGGCACCCGAAAGCGCAGCGGACGCAAAATCGTGTGTTTGGATCGGTTTTGATGATGGTTGGGGCGAGTTTGTTTTTTGTTAAGCGTGAGGCAAGCGTCGTTTTGTAATTGAATTCGCTGAATTACCACAGACT
Source organism: uncultured Burkholderiaceae bacterium (assembly GCA_964459555.1). Taxonomy (GTDB): domain Bacteria; phylum Pseudomonadota; class Gammaproteobacteria; order Burkholderiales; family Burkholderiaceae_D; genus Undibacterium. The sequence continues at coordinate 31,459 of CAYWNE010000024.1, forward strand.
TTTCTCTCTGGAGCGATGAAGAAACCACAAACCATGAATGCTTGCTGTATGACTACAAAAATCTGGGATAATGCGGGCGTAAACTTCACGCTAATGACGATGTCGCATACCGAGCGCCTGCATGCACTTTGATTCTGTTTCTCATCAACTCCCCATCGCGGACGAATTCGAGCCGCCGGAGCCGCAAGATCGCGCCGCCCGCCGTCTTTGGGGCGGCTTGTTAGTTTCATTCATTGTTCATGCTTTTATCCTTTCTTTGCAATTTGGGATTCCAGGATTAGATCTGCCTAGTTTGGAATTGCCCTGGAAGGAGAAGCGCAAGCACGTCGACGGCATACAGGTTCAAATTAGTTTGCCTGCACCCGCTAAGCAAGCGGCACCGGCCGCACCAGCCGTCACTGTGTCTGAACTGTTTAAGCTCCCAGATCCTATTTTGCCTACGCCTCAAAGCAAGCCAAATGGCGGAATCGTTATTGTGCCGCGTGTCGTTTCTTTACCAGCGGTCGACGAATCAAAAGCGCGCAGTAGTAAAACCAAGCCAATTGCTAGACAAAAGTCCGTGGCTAGTGCTCCCCCAGTGCAGAAGAAAGTACTGCCGCCGCCTGAGGCGCCGGTTCGTGTCATCACGCAAGATCAAGTCAAGAATGAAGACTTCGTGGTGCCAGTTACCAGCCCTGAAGAACTAGAAAGACAGCGCGAAGACAAGAAAGAACAGAAACGTCAGGCCGAGCCGATTCCTGCAGATGCCTTGATCGATAAGGACGCTGAGGCCCAACTGCAAGAAGAGAAAAAACGGGCAGAATTGGCGGCGAAGAAAGCCGAAGAAGAGCAGCAGCATAAGAAACAACGCGAAGAAGAGCAACGGCAAGCCGAACTTAAGCGTCAAGAAGAGTTGCGTCTGCAAAGACAGATTGCACAAGCCAACGAAGAACAACAAAAACGTTTGAATAAGCTGCTTGAGGAAAAGGCGCACAAGGCTTCCGATGTGGTGCCTATCGAACCTGTGAGGGAGCTAAATGAACAAAAGCAATTGGCACGACAAAGAGCGGTGCAAGCCTTGGCAAAGCGGGAGCAAGAACAGGCCATGGAAGAAGCGCTGCAAGAGGCGAAACGTAAGGAACTACTAGCCCAAGAGACCTTACGGCAAGAGGAGCAAAGACGCCAAGCAGAACGCGAACGTCAACGCCAGTTAGCCTTAGAACAAGAACAGCAAATGCAAAGGGAAGCGGCTGCGCGTCAAAAAGAGCGTGAAGAGCAGGAAAGGATCGCAAAACAGCAGGCCTTGGCTTTGGCCGAGAAAAAAGCGCAAGAGCAGAAGCAATTGGAACAACAGCAGCAACAGCTGGCTGAACGGCGCGCGGCGGAACAAAAACTCGCTGAACAAAAGCTGGCGGAGCAAAAAGCGGCTGAGCAGAAATTGGCCGAACAGCGTCTCGCAGAACAAAGGCTTGCGGAACAGAAATTAGCTGAGCAAAAGGCGGCAGAACAACGCTTGGCCGCACAAAAGGCAGCAGCGGATAAACTTGCCGCGGAGAAGGCCGCAGCGGACAAACTGGCAGCAGACAAAGCTGCTGCGGATGCACTTGCTAAAGCGAATGCAGACCGTGCTGCAGCTCAGGCTGGCAATGGAACGAGCACCACGGGCGTGAGCTCAGGTAATAATCGTGGTAACAATCCCTTCGGCAATGGTAGTGGAGAACAGAACGTACCGAACCCTAAGTCGGGAACTAGCCTGCCAGCTGGCGATTTGGCGAGTCGCTTACGGGAGCAAGTACGATCCGGTGATTTACTTAAACCAAGATCGTCGATTAGCGGCATTGACCAAGGCAAGAGTGACCGACGTCGTAGTTTTCTGGGTGCCTATGACAAAGAAGTCCCGCTGCGGATGTATGTTGATAGCGTGCGAGCGAAATGGGAACGCAATGGTAACCTGATTTATGAAAAACGATCGATAGGCAATACCGAATTAAGCTTGGAGTTAGCGGTGACCATTAAGAGCGATGGCAGTGTTGAAGAGGTTAGCGTCATCAAGAGTAGTGGCAATCGGGCAACCGATGAACGTGCACGAAACATTGCCATTACTAATGCTCCGTACTCGGCCTTTCCTCCTGCATTGGCGGCGAAGTATGGTGTGATCGAAGTCAAACACGTTTGGATTTTTGGCGATAGACTACGCATATTGGATGACCTTCCACAGTTCTAATAGGGGAAACTGCTATGCATGTCTTGATTACAGGGGGAACCGGCCTGATCGGTCAACGCCTTTGCCAAGCCTTGATTGCACGTGGTGATGCGGTCACGGTGCTCAGTAGAAAGCCACATCAGGTGGCATCGATTTGTGGTCCGCAAGTAAAGGCAATCGCACATATCGATCAGATTCCCGAATACGATTTTGATGCGGTCATTAATCTCGCAGGGGCGCCAATTGTTGACGCCGCATGGACCGCGCAAAGAAAACAGGAACTTCTTGCGAGTCGTGTCGGTTTGACCCGCAATTTGGTCGACCAACTTCTCAAACTTGGGAAGCCACCGCGCATTCTCATCAGCGGTTCGGCGATCGGTTATTACGGGACTAGCGATACAGTTGAAATTACCGAGTCTGCTCCTGCGGGACAGGACTTTTCAGCAAGGCTATGTAGTGATTGGGAGGCAGAAGCTTTGCGCTACAAGACCTTGGCCGCGGAACATGCGCAAGAGGTGCGAGTTGTCTTGCTGCGGACGGGACTAGTGCTTGATCCACGTGGTGGCGTACTCAAAAAAATGCTGTTGCCGTTCCGACTTGGTTTAGGCGGCAAACTCGGACACGGCCGTCAATGGATGAGTTGGATACATCATCGTGATTATTTAAATGCGGTACTAAGCTTGCTCGACGATCAGCGCTGTGAAGGCCCCTACAATTTGGTTGCACCGCAACCGGTTAGCAATGCCGGCTTCACGCAATGTTTGGCGCAAGTTTTGCATCGACCAGCGGTATTTTCGACACCGGCATTTGTATTGAAATTGGTGCTCGGCGAGCGCGCCGTGCTGGTGTTGGAAGGCTCGCATATTGCGCCACAGAGGTTGTTGGAACAAGGTTTTCAGTTTCAGTTTAATGATCTAAGTCTTGCACTCGGCGAGATTATTCAAGCAGGCTAAGGCATGAGATACAAGTGGGAAGTTTGCCGTGGATAGCCTCAGCGCGAAACCCAAACGTCCGACTTGCGCGAGGTGCCTGCGAGCCTCATCTGCCTGCATTTGTGATTGTGCTGAAACAGTCGAGCACCTTTGTGAAGTGTTGATCTTGCAGCATCCCGACGAGGCTCGTCACATCAAGAGTAGTGGTCGCTTGCTGCATCTTTGTTTGCCACATAGTCAGATCGAAATCGGTCTCGCTTTCGAGCCCTCACATCTCAACGCCATTTTGCAACTCGACGGCAAACAGAATGTGCTGCTTTATCCCGAGACCGAGTCGCCGCAAACCGAGCGAAATTCACCCTCCATTTGGCAAGAATTTCCTGTAACGCAACTGCGCTTGATCATACTCGATGCAAGTTGGCGTCAAAGTCGCGCCATGCTTAAAGCGAATCCGCAGCTACAATCTTTACCGCGTATGGGTTTGCGTGAGACGCCGAATTCACGTTATGTGATTCGTCGTGCGCATAAGGCAGATCAATTATCCAGCCTTGAAGCTTGTGCTTACGCGCTTCAAATCTTAGAACCCGAGAACGATCATTGCCTCAAATTGCTAGATGCTTTCGACCGCTTTAATCATATGCAGTTAGCTGCTGGAGTGCATAGACTTAAACGAAGCGCGACCTGAGCGCAAGCCGCGCGGTTCTTGATAGAATGAGATTCGAGCTTGCTGCGCATGAACGCGGCCATCACATCACACAATCACATCATCACATTGATAAAGGCATTACCAATGCCAATCAGGGCTGAACCAGCCAATAAACCAGCCGCAATCGACTGCGCACCTTCCACCCAAGTCTGGTAGGCATCGCTATCCTTGGGGGCGTGTTTGTGTTTGCGTTCCATGAACCAGAAGAAGAACGCTCCTATCCACATCGCCAGCACGGATTCAGGCGGTAGCACCACACCTAAACCGATCGAGATGGCCGATAAAGGAAAGCGGCCTTTGGTGAAGATGCTGGCAAGTTCAAACACCACAGCGACAATCGCGGCGACAATGATAGAAATAATGGCGCTGTGCGAAAGATTATTAAAGCCATGGGCGATCAGCTCGGCAACACCTTTCCATTGCATGGCGGCGGGGAAGGCAAATTGATCGCTGACGATTTTGCTCGTATGACGTACGCCATCGGCATCGGCTGGTAAGAACAGTAAAAAGAACACCGGTACGCACGCAAGTGTGCCGGCGAATATACCGATCATGTGTCCTATCGCCTGATGGCGCGGCCGAGCGCCTAGCATATAACCTGGTTTGATATCAGACAAAAGGACGGCAGCACTTGAAGCGACTTCAGCAGACATCCCAGCGGGAATCAAATTACTAGCAGGATTGCTGCGATCTAAACCACCAATCGCGAACTGGGTGATCTTGGCTAAACCGCTGGTGGGCACCCACGAGGTCAGGGCGATTGAGTTAATGCAAATCATCGTCAACAGATAAACCAAGCCCAAGGAGAGAAACGCCAACAAGAGCGGAACACCGAAGAAGTGATGTGTGGTCCATACACCTGCCAAACTGAAGATAGGTACGCCGATATAGGAAATCCACAGTGGGACTTCGATTTCGCGTAAAACATCATTCGACTTCGCTTCTTTGTTGTCCGGCTGTTTGCTAAAGAGGGTGAATAAGCGTCGGAAAATTTCAGGTTTAGCAAAGACACTGATGATCGATGCCACCACCATCATCACAATACACCACCACAAAGACCACTGATTCAAAATCTCGATACGGGAGAGTGGCACCAGTTTGCCATCGAGCCCCATACGCGGCGCGATTTCTCCGGCCTGTATCATCAAAGGGCCCAAAATCGCGAAGTTAAACAAAGCGCCGATTAAACAACTGGTAGCAATCCGTAAGCCCATCATGGCACCGACGCCAGTGAGGGCAAGATCCAGCGTTAGGCGCAAGCCTAGCGTCCGAAAATCAATCCCCAAGATTTTGGGAATCCACAAATCAAACTTCACTGCTGCAAGGTAGTAATAGGTATCGAGGCGTTCCTTGAGAAACCAAGGTTCGGCAAGGCCAGCCCACTTATCCATCATCAGGAGTTTGAATTGAATCAGCTTCATCCAACCATCGCTCATGATCAGTTGAATTGCGGCGGAAAGTGCAGCGACACGCGTTAGCAGGCGCGCTTTTGTGGCGCCACTATTGGATGTGCCCGAATACAAATTGTCGAGTACTACACCGCAAGCGTTACCTTCAGGGAAGGGTAATTGCTCGTCATTGATAAAACGCCGCTTAAACGGGAATGCAAGTAGGACACCAAGAATCGCGATGATCTGTATCCAAATCACCATCTGCCACCAAGCGGGAATTTTCTCGCTGATCATCATGTAAGCGGGCAGGGCAGCGACCAAAGGCATGGTCATATAGCCTGCTGAAGTCGCGATAGATTGCGAGCAATTGTTTTCGAGGATGGTGAAATGTTTGCAGATGCCAGCGTTTTCTAAACTACGAAACACCGCGAAAGCGAGAATCACTGAGATCAAATTGACGCCGATCGAAATGCCAGTCTTGGCGCCAATATACATGGCGGTGGACGATAGAATCCCCCCTAGTAAGAAGCCTGTCAAACCCGAGCGCAAGGTCAACTGCGCCATATCGCCACGGTAGATATTTTCAAACCACCACTGGTCTTTTTGTTGCCGTGACCAAGTCTTGACCTGCTCATCTGTCAATTGCTGAATCGCCACAACCACCCCTTATTAACTTATATTTTTTGTGCAATCAGTATCCTTGCACCGTGAATTCAGTGTCAAGAAAAAGGCTTTACGTGTAAAAATTTCAGTGTGCTGATGTTGGTTTTCAAGCTTTTATTTATCTTATAACATAAATAAAAAATATGAGATATTGGTATCACGAAAAAACAGACGCTGGCGTCGTTGTGTCGCTTCGCTGTACAAGCGCGCTGTCTTCGGCTGCACGCTTAGGGAGTGCAATTTCACGTAAGTCCTAAGATAAGGAGTAGTGAAAATACCTTGATTGGAAGATGTGCTGTGTGCTGTGTGTTGCGTATTGCCTGTTGAAATGACGTCCGTTAAATGAAAAAGCCCCGCAATCGAAATTGCGGGGCTTTCATTGACAACTTAAGTGTGATCGAAT
>CAYWNE010000025.1:0-37121 GCA_964459555.1 uncultured Burkholderiaceae bacterium
GTGGACCACTAAACGCGGCCCAAAGGAGGCGTCCTTAGAGAAGTGTGATTTCGGTAAAGGTCCTGGTGTATTGAAAGGAGCCTATGCCGAAATGCCTCGTTATTTTAAAGATGTGAATGCGGTGATGGATTTCGAGTCGCGCCTAGTGCATTGTATCGTCACCCTGCAGGGCTTTACGCGTGAGGAAGTGATTGCGAAACCATTTTCGGCACAGGGCGAGCGGGCCACCGATTTGGAGGCATTGACGGCCTATGCCGTGGCCGAGTCGAGAGGTATGAAGATCAATGTGCCACAAAAGCACCCAGCTGAAAAAGCAGCCTACGCGCGCGGTGAACAAGCCTTTTTCTTCCGTGGTGGGACCCATGATTTTAGTTGCGCCTCTTGCCATAGCAACGACGGTAAACGCATACGATTACAGGATCTACCAAACTTATTGAATCCAGCACAAGCCCAAAAAGCTTTTGCAACTTGGCCCGCTTATCGCGTGAGTCAAGGTGCCGTGCGCACGATGCAATGGCGTATGAATGATTGTTTTCGCCAGCAACGTTTCCCCGATTTGAAGTATGGATCGATCACTTCTGTCGACTTGATCACCTTTCTTGGTGTGATGGCAAAAGGCGGTGTCATGGACGCGCCATCCTTGAAGCGCTAAGCAAGCAAACTAGAGAGAGACATCATGAAAACACTACACAAAATGAGCGTGGCGTTGAGTATTGTGCTGCTGTCGGCCAGTGCGACTGCGGTCGTTGGGGATAAAGGCGGTAAAGATTTGGCGGACTTCAAGGCATCCTTTGCCGAAAAAGGCATAGCTAAGCTGGATAGGCTAGAACAAACAGATCTGCAAAAGCAATGTTCGGCTTATGCCAAAAAGCCCATGCCGGCGAAACTCAAAGCGAAGTTAGAAAAAGCGGAGCTAGATGCCGTGGTGTATCCGGCAGATGGCAATTATCTTGGCAATTGGCGTGAAGGTGAAAAGATCGCGCAAAATGGGCGTGGCTTGCAGTTTTCAGACGATGCGAAAACCGTCAATGGCGGTAATTGCTACGCTTGCCATCAAGTAGCGAAAGCGGAAATTGCCTTCGGTAATATTGGTCCAAGTCTGAGCCAATATGCCAAGCTGCGTGGCGGTGTTACACCAGAATTGACCAAGTACACGTGGTCTAAGATTTATAACTCACATTCTTCGAATGCTTGTTCAACCATGCCGCGCTTCGGTGCATCGCAAATTTTGACCGAACAACAATTGAAAGATGTGATGGCGCTGTTATTAGATCCACAGTCACCCGTCAATCAATAAGTCGAACTCCGGCAAGTGCATCGAAGAGGATGTTCGTCAGCATCTGTTTATGAAAACGGCATCAGCTCGACGGACTCTCCTTCGATGCGAATGATGGTGCGAAGCTTCGCATGGAGCTGTCGGAACGCGAGGAAATAGTATGAGTATGAATCGTCGGGAGTTTCTGCAAATGCTGGCGGTGGCGAGCGCCGGTGGGTTGGCGATAGACAGTCGCGATGCTTTGAGCGCACAAACGGGCGCGCAAGAACGCTTCTATGAGGTGCCCAAGTTTGGCAACGTCAGTGTGCTGCATTTCACCGATTGTCATGCTCAATTACAGCCGATTTACTTTCGTGAACCGAGTTTGAATCTCGGTGTCGGTGCCGCCTTTGGTCAAGCACCCCACTTGGTTGGCGAACATTTGCTCAAGCACTTTAAGATACCAAATCATTCTTCGCAAGCCCATGCTTTTACCTATTTGAACTTTGAAAAAGCAGCGAAGGTATATGGCAAAGTTGGTGGCTTTGCCCATCTCGCGACGCTCGTCAAGCTGTTGAAAGCAAGTCGTCCCCATGCGGTGTTACTTGACGGCGGTGATACCTGGCAAGGATCGGCCACAGCCTTGTGGACCAAGGGGCAAGACATGATTGATGCCTGTAAGTTATTGGGCGTGAACATGATGGCTCCGCATTGGGAATTTACTTTAGGCGCCGAACGCATTAAAGAAGTGATCGCCAAAGACTTTCAAGGCAACATTCAATTCTTGGCACAAAACGTCAAGACCACCGATTTCGGCGATCCCGTTTTTGCACCCTATGCGATGCGCGAAATGAATGGCGTGCCGGTGGCAGTGATAGGACAAGCTTTTCCCTACACTCCGATTGCCAACCCGCGGTATATGGTGCCTGATTGGTCGTTTGGGATCCAAGAAGAAAGCATGCAAGCGGTGGTGGATGAGGCGCGCCAGAAGGGAGCGCAAGCTGTGATCGTGCTGTCGCACAATGGCATGGATGTCGACCTGAAAATGGCGTCGCGGGTGACGGGCATCGACGCGATTATGGGGGGGCATACACATGATGGTGTGCCGGTGCCAATCACGGTCGCGAACGCGAAAGGGCAGACGCTGGTCACCAATGCAGGCTCGAATGGAAAATTTCTAGGTGTGCTTGATCTCGACGTGCGTAACGGCAAAGTGCAAGGCTTCCAATATCGCTTGTTGCCGGTATTCGCTAATTTGCTCAAAGCCGATGCCGAGATGCAAGCGCTGATCGATCGTGTGCGGGCACCGTATCAAGAAAAACTGCAAGAGAAGCTTGCTGTGAGTGAGGGCTTGCTGTATCGACGCGGTAATTTTAACGGGTCGTGGGATCAACTGATTGTCGACGCTTTGATGGAAGTGAAAGGTGCGGAGATTGCCTTTTCGCCCGGGTTCCGTTGGGGCACGTCCTTATTGCCTGGGCAAGCGATCACTCGCGAACATCTGATGGATCAAGTTGCAATCACTTATCCGGCCACAACGCTGACGGAGATGAGTGGGGCGACGATTAAGACGGTATTGGAAGATATTTGCGATAACCTGTTCAACCCAGATCCTTATTTTCAACAGGGGGGCGATATGGTGCGGGTCGGTGGCATGCAATATAGCTGTGATCCGCAAGCGAAGATGGGGCAGAGAATTCGCGATATGCGCTTGAATGGGAAGCCGATTGAGGCGAACAAGAACTACAAGGTGGCTGGTTGGGCTCCGGTGGCCGAAGGTGTGCAAGGTCCGCCAATTTGGGAAGTGATGGAGACCTATTTCAAAGCCCACAAAGTCATCACGCCGCGTCGCTTGAATCAACCTAAAATTTTGGGAATGGATGGAAATCCGGGGATGGCCTTATGAATGCAAGAACTGTGAAGCAAGCTGTGATGGTCGCTTTTGCATCCTTGATGCTTTCTGCGACTCTACCTACTTCGGTGGGTGCAGCTGACTTGAAAGCGGTCGAACAATGGCGCAGCATCAGCCTCGCCGCTGCTCAGCAGGCGGCACAAACAGCGCTATCGAGGTGTCAAAAGAAGGGCGCGATGGTTGCCGTTGTGGTGGTCGACCGTGCTGGTGTGCCTTTGGTGATGTTGCGTGATAGTTTGGCGGGTATGCATACGCCCGAAGCGGCCAGCCGCAAAGCATGGACGGCCGTGAGCTTCAAGAATGGAACGAGTGAGCTAGCCAAGGCGACTGCGTACGATCAAGCCAGTAGTGGCATTCGCGGTTTGAGTAATGTGGCTATGATCGGCGGCGGCATTGTGATCCGTGAAGCGGGTAGTATCATTGGAGCGATCGGCGTCTCTGGCGCCCCCAACGGTGAGATGGATGATGCCTGCGCCAAGGCGGGCGTGGACGCGATTCAAGAGGCGATTGAGCTGAATTAAAAATGTTTCTGGCCTCTACCATTAAGCCCTTGTTGAACTTGCAAAGTGACTGTATTCAGTTGCAGCGTCATCAGATTCCTTTATTACTACTCATCTCACGCTCAGACTGTCGCTTTTGCCTTGAGGTTCGACGTAACTACCTCACCCCGCTGGCTGATAGTCACAGTGAGCAGGTTCTTATGGTTCGTGAACTACAGTCGGACACCGCATTGTCGGTGATTGACCGAGATGGTAAGCATCTGACGACGAGTATTTTATTAAAACGTCTCAAGGCCAATTTTTACCCCACTGTTTTATTTTTGGCTTACGATCTAAGCTCGCTGACCGATCCTTTGATCGGGCTCGATCAAGCGGGCTTCTATGGAGCATATTTAGAACGGGCGATTGAGGCAGCTAAGGCGCAAGCTAAACGTATGAGCTGAGACTCTCACCGCATCGAAGAGATAAGGAAGAAATACAGTGACCCAAAATCGATACACAGGAGCTCGTCTACTGGCCCTGATACGAGGTCAGATGATTGCGTTGGTGAGCGGTGTAATTTTGTGCAACCTGGTGCCGCATGGTGCGGTCTTAGCCGGTACTGGTGCGTCGACAGATGACACAATCAAAATGAATTTGAAGGCCATTCAGGTCGCGCCTCATGTCTATTATTTTCAAGGCGAAGCGGGCGTGGCCAGTGCCGCGAACAAAGGCTTTATGTCGAACGCGGGCTTTGTTGTCACCGGGGCGGGTGTGGTTGTGTATGATGCCTTAGCGACGCCGGTGTTGGGAGAGGCGATGATAGAAGAAATTCGCCGCATCACTCCTGAGCCGATTAAGAAAGTCATCGTTGGACATTATCATGCCGATCACATCTACGGCCTTCAAGCTTTTAAACGTGTCGGCGCAGAGATCATTGCGCACGAGGCCGGACGCGCATATTTGAATTCCGACTTAGCCGAACAGCGCCTCGCGCAACGTCGCGCCGATTTATTTCCATGGGTTGATGAAAACACCCGATTGATCGCGGCTGATACTTGGCTTAGTTTTGATCAAACCAAGACACAGCAATTCACTCTTGGGAAGATGCATTTTCGCGTGATTGACAGCAGCGGTGCGCACTCGTCAGAGGATATTTTATTGTATGTCGAGGAAGAGAAAGTCTTGTTCGCGGGCGATATCTATTTTTCTGGTCGCATTCCTTTTGTAGGAAATGCCGATAGCCGCGTGTGGTTGAAAACTTTGGATCGCTTGCTCGATGTGAAGCCCGATGTTGTGGTGCCGGGCCATGGCGCGGCATCGAGGAATACGCTGCAAGATATGCAATTAACCAAATCCTATTTGGAGTTCCTGCGCGCTCAAATGGGGAAAGCGGTGGAGGAGCTGATGAGCTTTGAAGAAGCTTATGCCAAAACCGATTGGTCAGGCTTTGAAAAATATCCCGCTTTTCAAGCCGCTAATCGCTTGAATGCTTATGGAACATTTTTATTGATGGAAAAAGAGAGCCTGGAGAAAAAATAGCGCCATGCTGTCGGATAGAAGAGGTTCCAGCACATTGCGCATTGATCTCTAGATTAAGATTTTGAATTGAAAGGAAAGTGTGATGAAAGCGAATATTGCAAACTTGACGAGAAATGTGTGCTTGTTATTGGTCAGTCTACTGATGTTGACCAGCGTAACGAGCGTCATGGCCGCCGAGCGCGAAGAAAAGGTGGTGTACCACGTTAGCGATAGTGTGAATGCGACGGCCGCGTTGAGAAATGCGCGTAATCACCTCGATCAAAGCCCAAAGGCAAAAATCGTCTTTGTCACGCACGGCGCTGGAATTGATTTTCTGTTGGACGGTGCAATGGACAAAAATGGCAATCCTTACGATATTCCAGTGCAAGAGCTTGCCGCGCGTAAGGTTGAATTTCGCGTTTGCAATAACACCTTGGTAGGGCGAAAAATTGATAAATCTAAGTTATTGTCAGAGGCAACGATTGTTCCTTCAGGCGTTGCTGAGGTAAGCCGTTTGCAGATCTTTGAAGGCTTTGCTTACATTAAGCCATAGTGGAGACGGGCTCGTTTGGCGCTGATCGAGACCTCATGACAACGTGCTATGCGACCGAAGATTGAGACTGTGATGGAAGCGATTTCTCTAGCGTCGGTGCGCATCTCAACACAATTTTCGGCCGCTCGCTACCGCTGAACAGAAGTCTTTTGTAGGATTTAGTGCGCTAGGTTTTAGTGCGTGGGCTTCGGCATCAAGGATTTGCCATGTTTCTCGAGAGTGGAAATAACGATGGTATTAAGCGCTGGTTCGCTTGGCAAATCCTTTGCTTCAAAGGCCGACAGCAGAGCCTGACGCATGCTTGGTGTCCAGAATTTCTGTAAATGATTGGCGATGCCGGCAAGGCCCTCATCGCGATCGGGCATACTTTCGAAGAAACTACCAATTTGATTCGCCATGCGAATGAGTTTGTCGAGATTGTCCATGATTTTGGGTGCTGAAATGGTTTGTTGTAAGTGATGTTCTTGGCTAAGTGCTGCCCTGGACTATGGGTGATTGATGTCGCCTAGAGCGGCATCGTTTTGTATGCGCTGCGGATGGGTATAGATCGTGGTTTTGCTTTCGCGGGTATAGCCCAATAGACAAAGTTGACTACTTTGGGCGACTTCAATTGCTAAGCTGGTCACGCCGGAAACGGCGGCTAATACGGCGATGCGGGCGCGTACGCATTTCTCGATCAATTCATAGCTAGCGCGGCTCGTGATCAAAGCAAAGCCTGCATGGCTGTGGTGTTTGTCACGTGCTAAGGCGCCGATTACTTTATCGAGTGCATTGTGGCGACCTACATCTTCACGCAGAACCACGATCTCTCCCGCGAGATCACACCATGCTGCAGCGTGCGTTGCACCAGTTATTTCCATTAAGGCTTGTTGTGCGCGCAAACGCTGGCTCGCTAAAGTGATCGCGGACAAAGAAACTTTGGTGTCGTTTGCGCCCGAAGGTGTATCTAAGGGGGCTAGGTCGCGTAGAAGCTCTTCGATACTGCTGATGCCGCATAAACCACATCCAGTGCGTCCGCTTAATTGCCTTTGGCGTTCCTTGATCCGAAAAAAACATTCATTGGCGATACGCAGCTCGACGTTGTACCCGTGCGGGTGCGGCACCACATCGCAGTCGTAAATTTGCGCTACGTGATCAACGATGCTCTCACTTAAAGCGAAGCCAAAAGCGAAGTCCTCCAGCGCTTCTGGCGATGCCATCATGACGGCATAGGAAATGCCGTTGATAACGATCGCGATCGGTGTCTCGATCGCGATTTGATCGTGACCATCGGTGCGAACCCCTTGACTCAACTGTATCGCTGGGAAGCTTGCGTGTGCCCGTCCTACTGCGGCGGCTGTTGACTCTAGCGTCTTTATAGGCTCTATCGGCCCTAAAGATAGATCATCGATCAGTTTCATTTTCATCTAGCCTAAGACTTCCAAGCCACTTCTGCCAAGGCGACCTGCTGCGAACTAAACTGCTGCTGCGCTTGCTGCCAAGCGGATGCTTCTTGCACCGGCATTACTTGCACCGCCGTCACTTTGTATTCAGGACAATTGGTGGCCCAGTCAGAGTTGTCAGTGGTGATGACGTTTGCTCCCGATTCAGGGAAGTGGAAGGTCGTGTACACCACGCCAGTTTGAATCCGTTCAGTCACATCGGCACGCATAACAGTATCACCAGCCCGGCTGCTGATTTTGACGAGATCACCATGCTTGATACCGCGTTCCTCAGCATCATGCGGGTGAATCTGTAAGCTATCTTCGTGATGCCATTGGCTGTTCTCAGTACGGCGCGTTTGAGCACCAACATTGTATTGCGTGAGGATGCGGCCAGTCGTCAACAAAAGAGGAAATTTACGTGTGACTTTCTCATCGGTCGCGATGTATTGCGTGATGATGAAGCGCCCCTTGCCACGTACAAATTTGTCGACGTGCATGATCGATGTCCCGGTTTCTTCAGTGCTCTCATTGCATGGCCATTGTACGCTGCCGTGGCGTTCGATCTTGGCGTAATTTACGCCACGGAAGCTCGGCGTTAAAGCGGCGATCTCATCCATGATTTCGCTTGGATGTTGGTACTGCATAGGATAGCCGAGTGCGTTGGCTAACTTTATCGTCACTTCCCAATCCGCGTAGCCAGCTTTCGGCGGCATCACTTTGCGCACCCGTGAAATGCGACGTTCGGCATTGGTAAAGGTGCCATCTTTTTCGAGGAAGGAAGACCCCGGCAAGAATACATGCGCATATTTTGCCGTCTCGTTGAGAAAAATATCTTGTACCACGATGCATTCCATAGCACGCAATGCGGCACTCACATGTTGCGTATTGGGATCGGATTGCGCGATGTCCTCACCTTCGCAATATAAGCCTTTGAAACAGCCGCTGGTGGCAGCATCCAACATATTCGGAATACGGAAACCTGGTTCCGGATCCAGCGTGACACCCCAAGCGGCTTCGAATTGTGATCGCACCGTGCTATCAGAAATGTGGCGATAGCCTGGCAGTTCGTGCGGGAAGGAACCCATATCACAAGCGCCTTGTACATTGTTTTGACCGCGCAATGGATTCACGCCAACCCCTTCGCGGCCGACATTGCCGGTCGCCATTGCCAGGTTAGCGATACCCATGACCATGGTCGAACCTTGTGCATGTTCAGTCACGCCGAGGCCATAATAAATCGCGGCATTGCCACCAGTTGCATACAGGCGAGCGGCGGCACGAATATCGGCGGCATCGACACCAGTAACTTCCGCCATCGCTTCTGGCGAGTTGTCGGGACGTGCGATAAATTCACACCATTCACGGAAAGACTTATCGTCACAACGTTCGGCAATGTATTCTTTGGCGAGCAAGCCTTCTGTGACGACCACATGGGCGAGGGCGCTGATTATCGCGACATTGGTGCCGGGTTTCAATTGCAAGTGGTAATCCGCCTTCACATGGGGGCCATCGACCAAGTCAATTTGGCGCGGATCGACCACGATCAACTTCGCCCCCTGACGCAAACGTTTCTTTAAGCGCGAACCAAATACGGGATGCGCATCCGTTGGATTGGCACCGATGACCATAATCACATCTGCTTTTTCGACCGATTTGAAAGTCTGCGTACCGGCCGAAGTGCCATAGGTCTGGCCGAGACCGTAACCCGTTGGTGAGTGGCAAACACGTGCACAGGTATCGACATTGTTGTTACCAAAGGCAGCACGTACCAATTTTTGTACGAGGTAGGTTTCTTCGTTAGTGCAACGTGAAGAAGTAATGCCGCCGATTGAATCTTTACCATACTTTGCTTGTATGCGACGGAACTCTGAAGCTGCGTAGTTGATCGCTTCATCCCAACTCACTTCTTGCCACGCATCGTCAATGCTCTTGCGTATCATCGGTTTGGTGACGCGGTCTTTGTGGGTGGCGTAACCCCAAGCGAAGCGCCCTTTGATGCAAGCGTGGCCTTCGTTGGCTTTGCCGTCTTTCCACGGCACCATACGCACCACCTGATTGCCTTTCATCTCGGCTTTGAACGAGCAACCGACGCCGCAATAAGCGCAGGTGGTGATCTTGCTGTGCTCGGCTTGGCCTAGCATGATCACCGATTTTTCTTGCAGGGTGGCAGTCGGACAAGCTTCAACGCAAGCACCGCAACTGACGCATTCGGATTCCATGAACGCTTGATCTTGACCCGGCGAGACGCGGGCTTCAAAACCGCGACCGCTAATCGTCAAAGCGAACGTGCCTTGCGTTTCTTCACAAGCCCGCACGCAGCGATTACAGACGATGCATTTTGATGGATCGTAAGTGAAGTAAGGATTTGATTCATCTTTTTGACTATCCAGATGATGCTTACCACCGTGTTGGGCGCCGACGCCGTAGCGCACTTCGCGCAAACCAGTCACGCCGGCCATGTCTTGCAATTCACAGTTGCCGTTGGCGGAGCAAGTTAAACAATCAAGCGGATGATCTGAGATGTACAGCTCCATCACGCCTTTACGTAATTCTTGTAATTTAGGGCTTTGGGTCTTGACCTTCATGCCGGCTTCGGCGGGTGTGGTGCACGAAGCTGGGAAGCCGCGTCGACCTTCGATTTCAACCAAGCATAAACGGCAGGAACCGAAAGGCTCTAGGCTATCGGTGGCACATAATTTCGGTACCATAATGCCCGCTTCGACCGCCGCTCGCATCAGCGAGGTGCCAGCTGGGACTGTAACTTGTTCACCATCGATTTCGAGGCAGACGCTGTTCTCAGATTCGCGTCGCGGCGTGCCGAAATCTGTTTCGTGTAAATGATCGCGCACCGTATTCTCCTAATGCTGTGGTGGGATGTTGGCAGACGTGATGCCGAAGTCACGCGGATAATAATTCAAGGCAGAGATCACTGGATTCGGCGTCATGCCGCCCAGCGCGCACAGTGAACCATACTGCATGGTGTCGCACAGATCACGTAAGAGTTTTTCTTGTGATTGCTTTTGTGTTGATTGCTCAGGTGCGGCGACCAAACGATCGATGACCTCAACACCACGCGTAGAACCAATGCGACAGGGCGTACATTTACCACAGGATTCAATCGCGCAAAATTCCATGGCGTAGCGCGCCAATTTGGACAGGTCTGCGGTGTCGTCATGCACCACAATGCCACCATGACCGACGGTTGCACCAGCTGCCGCATAGGCTTCGTAATCGAAAGGGAGATCCCATAATGATTCAGGCACATAGCTACCGAGCGGGCCACCAACTTGTACGGCTTTGATAGGGCGACCACTGGCGCTGCCACCGCCAAACTCAAATAATAATTCGCGCAAGCTGATGCCGAACCCGACTTCGACCAGACCACCGCGACGGATATTGCCAGTCAATTGTATCGGTAGGGTGCCAGTCGATTTGCCATGTCCTAAACCTTTGTAGAAAGCGGCACCGCGTGCCATGATCAAAGGCACGGAGGCAAAGCTAATCACATTGTTGATGACGGTTGGTTGTCCAAATAAACCTTGAAGCGCAGGGATGGGTGGCTTGGCGCGTACCACGCCACGTTTGCCTTCTATGCTTTCTAACATCGCGGTCTCTTCACCACAGACGTAGGCACCGGCGGCTTTACGTACTTCGAGTGTGAAGTGGTAGGGTGAACCGAGAATATTCGATCCCAAATAATTGGCCGCTTCAGCGATGGCGATGGCTTGCTGCATCTTGTGAATCGCTGCGGGGTACTCGGAACGGATGTAGACGATACCGTGGTTGGCACCGGTGGCAATGGCCGCAATCGTCATCCCTTCAATCAGCATGAAAGGATCGCCTTCCATGGTCATGCGGTCAGAGTAAGTACCTGAATCACCTTCGTCGGCGTTGCAGACGATGTACTTCTGCGCAGCTTGTGCGACAGCGACGGTTTTCCATTTGATGCCAGTTGGGAAGGCGGCGCCACCGCGTCCACGCAAACCAGACTCCAGGACTTCATTGACGATTTGCTCCGGCTGCATAGCCAAGCAACGCTTGAGTCCGACAAAACCTTCGTGTGCCAGATAGTCGTCGAGGGATAAAGGTCGAGTCACACCCATGCGTGCAAACATCAAGCGTTGTTGGCGTTTTAGATAATCAATCTCTTCCACCAAGCCCAAGCACAAGGGATGTGCAGCGCCCAACCAAAACTGCGCTTGGCATAAACTAGCGACATCATCGAGGCCGACCGGGCCATAGGCAATGCGGCCTTGTGCCGTGTCGACTTCGAGTAAAGGCTCAGCCCAAAACAAGCCGCGTGAGCTATTGCGGACGAGCTGTAAATCGAGATCGTGTTCTTGTGCGAATTGCGCGATGGCGTTGGCGATGTCATCGGCACCGAGTGCCAGAGCCGCGCTGTCATCGGGAATATAGATGCGGTAGCTCATGATGCTTCACCTGCTTTTTGTTGTACTTGATCTGCGTTTTCTTCAGCGCTGAGTTGGGATAACAAACGCGTTAATTTGTCTTGATCAAGCCGCGCTTGCAAACGTCCATCAAGCATCGCAGCAGGCGCCGTGGAGCACAAGCCCAGGCAATATACGGGCTCAACCTCAAGTTGGTTTGGTATTGCCTGCGCATGTTGGCAGACCTTCTGCCACAGCGCCTCTGCACCCATCGATTGACAGGCCTCAGCACGGCACACCTGTATCGTGTGGGCTTTCGGCGCTGTTTGTCGGAAGTGATGGTAGAAGGTGATTACACCATGCACTTCAGCGCGTGAGAGATTGAGTTCGCGAGCTATGTCGGTGACTGACTCGGGAGGAATAAAACCGTGAGCATCTTGGATCGCATGCAAGATAGGAAGTAAGGCGCCCGGCAAATGCTTTTGAGCGCGAATGATGGTTTCGATGCTTTGTGGATCGGAATTCGTCATCGATGCGTCTTGTTGTGTGTCTAGCATCATAGTTGGCAAGGGTTGTTGCACAGGAAAATCAAACAAAGATTAGTGGTAGAAAGATCGAAAGCTTAAGACCACTAGGTTTCATCATAGTTTCAAACAGGCGATTTTCAATTGAAAATCATGATGGAAAAATAATAAGAGATTATGCGCGATTTGATAGTGTTCAAGCAAGGCAAGTCGTCCCAATTACTGACAGAAGGGATCGATAGACGGTTTAGTGTGAAGATTTTGTCGGCACTATGAGAATAGATGATTGGAGATACCTCTTTAGATCGAGCTTAACTTTTGCTAGAAAGTGTTCAAAGCAAATTGGTATTTGGCTATGCACTAAGGAAACAGATGTAGAGCAGTTTGCCTTGCATTTGCGAAAACAGTTTCCTACAATAGCG
Source organism: uncultured Burkholderiaceae bacterium (assembly GCA_964459555.1). Taxonomy (GTDB): domain Bacteria; phylum Pseudomonadota; class Gammaproteobacteria; order Burkholderiales; family Burkholderiaceae_D; genus Undibacterium. Next base: position 12,479 of record CAYWNE010000025.1, read on the forward strand.
TCGGGTGCGCATTCATGGGGATGCAGCAGGGATAGCGAAGGTCGGGCCGCCTCGCATTTTCTGATCATATCCATGGACTCTTTTGTGCACGAAGGGCTGCTCGGTGCCCTCAATTCTTTTTACGAATCTTCCGTAACACCATCCTTTTACTCTGCATCATTGCTCTTCATTTTTGTGTTGAGTCACCTTGCTTTGATCATCTTTCAGCTGACTTGCTTGTTACTGTTGTGGCGACAGTTTTGTAGTCGACTCGGCATTTTTCTCCTTTCGCGCAAGTTCGAATTTGCGATTGGCATTTTGGTAATTGGTTTTGAATATCGACCTGATCGTTGGGATCATCATCAGCAGAATATTGTTGGCTTGGACCTTGATCAAGATGCGACCGCTCGGTTATTGGGGAATATGGAGGCGATCGCGCAGTGGTTCGTGAATGGAACGTGAGCGAAAACCCGCACGGAGTGCTTGATGACGAGGTACGTATTCCTTAGTACCTTGAGCACGTTTGTGTGCGGATCATTGCTGCTCTACCTAGTTTTTGTGACGCCCTCATTACCCCCACCTAGAGTCACACAACTAATTCCTGTCATCGCTTGGAAATATTGCCTGAATAACATCGATGGCGATTGTTCTTCCTATGCAATCCTCCAGCAGAGTTTGCCCCAGAGACATTTAACTTGAGCGAACGAAATCGTGTGTTCGATTTCCTCGAACTTGAGGTGAATGTCTTATTGATCGGCCGACTTATTTATCGAAAAGCTTAACAAGTAAAACAAAGATTCAAGAAACCATCATGAAAACTTCTCTTGTATTGAAACCGATTTGCCTATGTGTGTTGCAAGCGATCACATTGAGTGCTTTCGCAAGTACTAATGACAATGACGGTAAAGTTGAGACTGTGACTGTACTCGGCGAGGGCCAAAGCCGTCAGGTGCAAAATATTACGCGTACTGATTTGGTGCAGGCGACACCTGGCACGAGCCCACTCAAAACGCTCGATAAATTGCCAGGCGTTTCGTTTCAATCGGCCGATCCATTCGGTTCGTATGAATGGTCAACCCGTTTTAGTATCCGCGGTTTTTCACAGAACCAATTGGGCTTTACATTGGACGGCGTACCACTCGGTGATATGAGCTATGGTAACAATAATGGTTTGCACATCAGCCGTGCGATTGCTACCGAGAATATTGGGCGAGTGACGTTGTCACAAGGCGCTGGTTCGTTGGCGACCGCGTCAACCAGTAATTTGGGTGGCACGGTTCAGTTTTATTCTAGTGATCCAACTGATGCATTAGAGTTGAATGCACAGCAAACCTTTGGTAGCAATAAGACGAGCCATACTTATGTTCGATTTGACTCGGGTCTGTTGCAGTCAGGGACTAAGTTCTATCTCAGTGCAACGCGTCAACGAACTGAAAAAACCAAGGGCAGTGGTGGGCAGGATCAAGACCTTTTCAACTCAAAGTTAGTGCAAAAACTTGGTGATCATCGCTTCAGTGCATTCTTTAACTACTCCGACCGTAAAGAAGTCGATTATCAAGATATGTCTTTAGAGATGACCAAACGTCTCGGTTGGGATTGGGATAACTACGCTCCTGATTGGCAACGTGCGGTGAAGGCAGCTAAAGGCATTTATTCAGGTGGTGTGAACAACTTGGATGACGCCTATTACCAAGGTAGTGGTTTGCGCAAAGACCGATTGGCTGGCGCAAATTTGAAGTTGGCAATCAGTGATACGATTGATCTGGTAACGACTGTCTATCATCATAGCAATGAAGGACAAGGCCATTGGTACACGCCATATACAGCTTCGTCAGCGACTGTGCCGATTTCGGTTCGTACAACGGAATATGGAATCTCACGCAACGGCGTCATTAGCGATTTGAATCTTGATATTGGCGATCATTTTGTGAAGTTAGGTTTTTGGGCAGAAGACAGTAATCACGTTCTGACGCGTAATTTTTACGCAGTGACCGACGGCTCTGACACAAACTATTTTTTGACCAATCCATTTGCAACCGGATTCAAGCAAAAGTTCGATACCCAAACGACGCAATTCTATTTGCAAGATACCCTAGAGTTAGGTGCGCTCGCATTTAACTTTGGTGTGAAGAGTCCAACCATCAAAATTGATAGCACCAATCTTGTTGGTAGCCGCTCCGCTGGTCATTTAGAAGCGAAGAAATCTCTGTTGCCGCAAGCGGGTTTTAAATACTCGATGAGCAAAGACGATGAATTATTCGGATCTGTTACACAAAACATGCGAGCGTTTCAGCCTGGTGTCAATGGTCCGTTCTCTCAGAGTCAAACATCTTTCAATTTGAGCGTGAACAATCTCAAACCGGAAACATCAACGTCGATTGATCTCGGTTATCGCTTTAAGCGCCCTGGCTTCCAAGGATCGCTCGCCGTTTACCATGCCGATTTCAATGATCGTCTGCTCAATGTCGCAAACTGCGCTGGTATCGTCGGTTGCCCAAATACTTTCGTGAATGTTGGTAAAGTGCAGACCAATGGATTGGAAGCGGTCGGTATCTTCAAGCTTGCAAGCGAATGGTCATGGTTCAATTCATTCACTTACAATGACTCACAGTATAAAACAAATTATTTGGACAAAGTACTGGTCAAAGTGGCAGGAAAGCAAGTGGTCGATGCGCCGAAAAATATGTTCAATACCGAGTTGTCGTACGAGAACGATACTTGGTTTGCTAGAGCAGGGGCAAAGTACACAGCGCAGCGTTACTACACCTATTTGAATGACGCCAGTGTTCCATCGTATTGGTTGAGCAATCTGTCGATGGGCTATAAGCAAAAGAATTGGGGTGTATTGAAAGATGTCGCGATCCAAGTCAACGTCACGAATCTTGCAAATACGAAGTACTACAGCACCATCGGTTCAAATGGTTTTGTTGCATCTGATCCGAAGGGGGAATTCGCAACTTTGCTGACCGGCGCACCGCGTCAAGTCTTCCTTAGTCTGAACGCAAAACTCTAATTTTCAAAAGGTCTGATTGAAGTGGAGCAGCCAAGTTGCGACTTGGCTGTTTTCTTTTGATTTCAAAGTCAGTGCGATTTGAACAAGGTGAAAATATGAAACTAGAATTGAAAAATACGACGCAAAATATCGCTCTCACGCTATGGGCAGGTGTATTCCTACCAATGTGCGCTAGTGCGCAGTCTACGTTGGTTCAAACGTCGACCACAACACCGATCAAACATGTGATTGTTATCGTCGGCGAGAATCGAACCTTTGACAACCTCTTTGCAACCTACAAGCCGCAAGGAAAGCAAAGGATAGATAATTTGCTGTCGAAGGGGATTGTAAAAGCGGATGGTTCACCAGGCCCCAATTTTCATTTGGCGCAACAGCGCATCGCCGAGAATTATGGTGCCTATAATCCAACGCCGGCGGTCACAGGTACTTATAACTCATTACCTCAACCTTTTGCTCTTGGCGCTTTTGGTCAACGCAAAGACATCGCTGATCAGCGTTTTCCTAGTGCGCTTGCAAATGGACCCTATCCCATAACGAAATATGTCAGCTATGGGGCGCATACCGGTGATCCAGTCCATCGTTTCTTTCAGATGTGGCAGCAGGTGAATGGTGGTAAGAACGACTTGTTTGTGTGGACAGCGCAAACAGCAGGCCTCGGCCCAAGTAACGGACCAGCACCGTTCTCTCCGGAAAACACGTATCAAGGTGCGATCGCTATGGGCTTCTACAATATGGCTCGCGGTGATGCCCCAATCTTCAAAAAGCTCGCTGATCAATATGCGATCGCCGATAACTATCATCAGCCAGTGATGGGAGGAACCACCGTCAATTACTTTGCATTGGCAACCGGTGATGTGGCCTTTCACACCTTGGACGGAAAGCCTGGCGTGCCATCTCAAAAGCTGATTGAGAATCCGGATTCGCAGGCCAATAAAAATAATTGGTATACCGAAGATGGTTACCGTGGCGGGACCTACGTCAACTGCGCGGATCGTTCGGCACCCGGCGTCGCCGGCATCATGAAGCATTTAGAAAGTTTGCCTTATAAAGTGTTTCGAGATGGGAACTGCGACCCAGACCACTTCTACATGGTGAATAATCTTGATCCTGCTTTCACGGCGACTGGCGAACTGATTCCTCTTGACGACAGCAAGTTTATTTTGCCGCCGCAAACTATTCCTCATATAGGTGATGCGTTGAGCGCGGCCGGCGTCACATGGAAGTGGTATAGCGGCGGCAGAAATGATGGCAAAAACGTCGATAAAGAATATTGTGGAATGTGTGATACTCCGACCTTCTTCACTTCGACGATGCTCGGCGCCGATAAGGCAAAGCTGCAAGATCTTAGCCAGTTCTATCTTGATATTCGCAAGCCAGATGGTTTTCCATCGGTCGCTTATATCGCACCCTACGACAGTATCTCGGGACATCCTGGTTATGCAACGGAGCCGAATTTCGATGAGTTTGTAATCGATGTGATTAGTCGAGTGAAGGAGAACCCCAAGCTCTGGAAGGAAACCGCGATCTTAGTGACCTTTGATGAAGGTGGCGGCTACTACGATAGTGGCTATATTCAGATGCTTGATTTCTTTGGCGATGGTACACGCATACCACTGCTGGCTGTATCGCCTTATTCCAAACGAGGATTTGTTGATCATACCTATTATGACCATGCGTCGATACTGAAGTTTATTCAGAAGAATTGGGGTTTGAAACCGCTTTCGCATCGTAGCCGTGACAATCTTCCTAATCCGAAAACTGATAAGCGTAATCCTTATATACCGTTAAATCGACCTGCAATTGGTGATTTGATGAACTTATTTGATTTCCAAAAAAAACCATCGCCGTAGATCGCGAAGCACACTCGCTGGATGATACGAGCACTGCCTCGTATCGTTCAGCTGCTGCCATTGTTCATGCCTTAAGTTTCTGTATTCTTGAAAGTTCGAGCCGGCAGCACCAAGGTAAACTTAGTTCCGATACCGACTACAGAATGCACGGAAATTTCACCCTCAAGAAGACTGTAGACGATGTTGTAACAAATATTTAAGCCTAAGCCAGATCCGCCTTGGCCGAATTTTGTTGTGAAGAACGGATCAAAGATTTTGTCGATGATCCTCGGCTCGATGCCGCGACCATCGTCTCCAAATTGGAGTTCTATTAAGTTAGGGTTTGCGGGAAAAAATTTCGCCGATATTTTTATCTCCCCCACATCACGTCCTTCAAACCCATGTATCAGCGCGTTGTTAAACAGATTCGTAATGACTTGCGTTAGTGGCCCAGGGTAACTCTCCATTTCAATATTGTCAGGTATATCGAGAATCAAGTTGATTTTCTTTTTCCTTAGCTGGACTCGTAAGGTCAGCGATAATTCTTCTATGGTTTTTAAGAGGTTAAATGCTCGATGGTGCTCGCTGGATTGATCGACGGCGACAGTCTTGAAGCTGATGATGAGTTCTGAAGCACGTTGCAGGTTTTTGTTAAGTAGGCTAGCGGCTTCAGACATGTCAGTGCAGAAGTGTTTTAAGGTCGATCTTTTCATGCTTCCATTGCTTAACACTGCCTCAAAATCTTTGACCTTTTCGGTGACCGTCGTAGAAACGGTATAGGCGTTTCCAATCGGTGTGTTGAGCTCATGCGCAATTCCTGCGACGAGAGATCCTAGGCCAGCCATTTTTTCTGAATTGATGAGCCGCCGTTGCGTCTCTCGCAATTCAATCAGGTTATTTTCCAAATCCTGTTTCGATTGTTCGAGCTCAAACGTTCTTAGCTTCACACGATTTTCTAAGCTCTGATTGAGATCTAAGACTTCTGCAATTTTTTGTTCTAGCGCATCGACCACACAATTGAACTGTTGCGACATTTGGCTCAATTCATCAATTCCGCCGACGTCGATGCGCTTACCGAGCTGCCCTTTGACGATGTCTTGACTGGTGTTGACCATAATTGAGAAGCGGCGCGTGATATTTTTCCCGATAAAGATGATGATGCTAAACGTTGCTGCAATTACGAGCAGCGTTCTAAGTAAAGAATTGCGGTGCTGATGAGAAGTCGCTTCAACGATATTTTCGGTTGAGAGTCCGTACTGTAAGAATCCAACTTCGTTTGACGCGAGCAGTAAGGGGTTGCGTACATGGATAATCCCTTCAGCGACGGCGGAGTCTAAGCTGCTCTTCGGGGTTTGTGCTGGAAGTGGAAGTGGTACTCCGGTGGTCGAGAGTATGGGATTGCCGTGGGCGTCACCGATGGCAACGTAGACCAAGCCGTTTTTGGCATGAGGATCGATCATCTCGTCAAAGAAAATCTTCACCGTGCTGAGTTCTTTTCTGGTGGATTGAGTAGTGACGGTCATATTGAGCAAACGCGAAGTTTGCAAGATGCTGGTGCGAACGTTTTCCGTTAGGGCAGCGTTGAGAGTTTTATGATTGTCCCAGAGAATACTGGCGATCAAAAGGATGGATGCTAAGGTGGCAACCAGAAAAAGCTGACCTGCAATACTTCGAGACCATTTCAATGTCTGTGTGAACACGGTGTTTTCCTTGTCCTTCGCTCGTTGCTGTAGAGCCGCGAAGCTGGCAAAAGTAATGCTGGGGCTGACTCCTGCCGCTCTTATTGGGATTTATGAAGATGAAATTACACAAGCTTTGTGTAGCCTTGATGACAGAGTGACGAAGTTTGAGAACAATCAGTTCCAATCAAAAAATCCTCAAACAATATACAAAGATAAATAGAGTTGAATTAGAATTCGCTGGTTTGTGTTATGACATTTCCACTCAATGGACATTCGGATGGTCGGTATGGAAACTCAACAAGAGCATTTTGGTATTCCAAGCGAGAATATGAAGGCCGCTAGTCGCGCGGTGAGAAAGTATAGAAATTCAAGCCTCAGTTGTAAGGTGCCAACTCGTAACGAGGTTCTCAAGCTAGATGCTATGTCGCTCGAAAAGCTTTTGTTCGATTGGATGCGTCATAGCACGATTGAAATTATCCCTAGTCGTTTGCAGATTGCCGAGGTCATAGATTTGCTAGGGCAACGTCAAGACAAAGAAGCACTAGCGCGTTTAATTTCGATGTGCCAGCAGTACATTCGTAATTCTTGAACCGAGAGAACGACGCCGACTTTTGCATTAATTTGTGCAAAACAGGGTCTGCGGTGGTGGCTTTTATCGACGTATTCCGTTCCGGATTGCTAGTGAGCTTTTTTGTCACTTCCCTGACATAAATTACCGCTATTTTCGCTATTTAAGATGTGAAAATGGCCGTCAAAATGGGAGTGTTGAAATGGGAGTCAATCAAGAAAATCGCAGCAGTCGACGTGTGGAATTTTTCAATGTTCCGATGGGGGACAGTGAAATTCGACCAGTTTGGGTGTTTAGCTCCGGGCGGTCGGAGACTGCCATTTGTGGACTTGTTATTAACATGAGCAAGAGTGGTGTGCAAATTCTTACAGAGGCGCATCATCCAATGATTTCATCGCACTACAAGATCACATTTATTTTGGATGATGAAGCCGCTGGACTGGGGCTCGCGGATTGCTATCTTGAGCGAATTTGGACAGAGCATCAAAGTTCACTACATGCATGTTCCGGCTTTCGCTTTGTTGGTCAACTTCCAGCATCTGTGTTTGTTCTTTTAGAATCCGACACGCATCATGTTAGAAAATTCCTGCGCTGTGAAATTGATGCGGTTGACCCTGATGGATTGGATATCTGACTTGATATGCCGTTTGTCGCAGGATTCTTAGGCTAGATCCTGCGTTACGATATCGACGATTTCGTTCCACTCGTCCTCAGTAAAAAGCCGGGAGCGCGTATGAAACGCCTTCCCGGTATTGCCCTCTAAAGAAAAAGTGCCACCATGGCCATCGATGACATCGAGAATCAGTTGCGTGTGTTTCCAATATTCGTATTGCTGCTTGCCGATATAGAAGGGCACGCCGCCGACGTCTCCAAGTTTGATATCGTAAGGGCCTAGCGTGAGGTCGCCTGGTAGATAGCAATTGGCAGCACTGTTGTCGCAACAGCCGCCTGATTGATGGAAGAACATTTCGCCATATTCGGCCTGAAGTTGTTTGATTAGTTCGAGAGCAGCGGCAGTGGCAACAACGCGAGCGACCATGATCTTGTCCTATGTCGGATGCACGAAACTGTCGTTTGTAAGTTCATCAGAAAATCAAAACAAGGGATAGTCGGTGCCATCCCTTGTTGACCTATCGCCGCTTAGAAGAAGCCGAGTTTGTTCTCACTGTAGCTGACCAATAGATTCTTGGTTTGCTGATAGTGATCCAACATCATCTTATGTGTTTCGCGACCAATGCCTGATTCTTTGTAGCCACCAAATGCCGCATGCGCTGGATAGGCGTGATAGCAGTTGGTCCACACGCGGCCGGCTTTGATGGCGCGACCCATACGATAGGCGAGATTGCCGTTGCGTGTCCATACACCTGCACCGAGTCCATACAAAGTATCATTCGCAATCGCCAATGCTTCAGCTTCATCTTTGAAGGTGGTTACTGCCAACACTGGACCAAAAATCTCTTCTTGGAAGATACGCATTTTGTTGTGACCTTTGAACAGCGTTGGTTGCACATAGTAGCCACCATCAAGTTCGCCACCGAGTTGTGCTTGCGCGCCGCCCGCTAAAACTTCAGCACCTTCTTGTTTGCCAAGGTCGAGGTAGGACAAGATTTTGGTCAGTTGTTCTTTTGATGCTTGCGCCCCCATCATGCTATCGGTGTCGAGTGGATTGGCGTGCTTGATGGCGGCGACACGTTGCAAAACACGCGCCATAAACTTGTCGTAAATGCTTTCATGAATCAAAGCACGTGAAGGGCAAGTGCACACTTCACCTTGGTTGAAGGCGAACAAGACCAAGCCTTCGATGGCCTTGTCGAGGAAAGCGTCGTCTTTGTCCATCACGTCGGCAAAGAAAACATTCGGTGATTTACCGCCGAGTTCCAAGGTCGCTGGGATCAAGTTGTTGGCCGCGGCTTGCGCAATCACGCGACCAGTCGAGGTTGAACCTGTAAATGCGATTTTAGCGATACGCTTGCTGTTCGCGAGTGGCATGCCAGCTTCACGACCGAAGCCATTAACGACATTGAGTACGCCCGGTGGCAAGAGATCACCAATCATTTCTAACATGATGAGAATCGAAATAGGCGTTGATTCGGCGGGTTTCAAGACTACGCAGTTCCCCGCACCAAGCGCTGGCGCGAGCTTCCATGCCGCCATCAAAATCGGGAAATTCCAAGGAATGATCTGACCCACCACGCCTAAGGGTTCGTGGAAGTGATAGGCGACGGTATTGTCATCGAGATTCGAGAGTGCACCTTCTTGTGCGCGCAAGCAGCCTGCGAAATAGCGGAAATGATCGACCGTCAATGGAATGTCGGCATTCAAAGTTTCGCGAATTGCCTTGCCATTGTCGACTGTTTCGGCATAAGCCAAGACTTCCAAATTCGCTTCGATGCGATCGGCGATCTTCAGCAAAATATTGGCGCGCGTCGCCGCAGGTGTGGCACCCCAAGCATCAGCTGCAGCGTGAGCCGCATCGAGTGCGAGTTCAATATCTTCAGCGGTCGACCGCGCTGCTTTCGTGTAGACCTTACCATTGATGGGCGTAATCACATCGAAATACTCGCCTTTGACCGGTGCGGTCCATTGGCCATTGATGAAATTGTCGTAGCGTGCTTTGTATTGAATCAGGGCGTCTGCCTGGCCTGGTGCTTGGTAAATCATGTTGTCTCCTTGGTGAGGTTGGTCTTGAAATCGTCGGGGATGCTTACCGTTCTCGATTTTGTACAAGCGCTGCGAATATTCCGCGAAGCCTTGTCACGAGCAAAATTGCAAGAGCTATGCCAAGTTCTTGGAAGCTGATCTAAGACGAGTATTTTTTGTAGCGATGTATTGCACTGCAAACATTCAAGGATTGAATCACGATCACGTCATGATGAGTCTGAGGAATTGGCGAGTTTTGGAGTTTGAATTCCTGCTGTGCAGCATTGAATTCTTTAAAAGATATAGTGCGATCGAGCCTGTTACATCATTGGTTCGACCGTGACACAGGTGTCACTTTTTGTGACAGTGTGATTGTAGATTTTTGTGACAGCGCAAATTCTCGCAGCGTTGGTGGGAGCAGGACTTGGTAATTCCGTTATAGTGGAGGTCAAAATAAAGAGACAGAAGTACCTTGTCGATGTTGCCGACTTTGTAAAGAGAGGCTGCTCATCGAAATGTGCTAAGGAGACACTATGCGTCAGCATGCCATTTTGCCTGCACCACATGTGAAGCAAGCGCGCCTTCAGCTATTGGAGCGCGGTATTGTGCCGCAAACTGCGATCGATGCGCGCATCGCTGCTTCGTGGCAGCGTAGTTATCAAGCCGGTTTGCCTGCTTTTGGCTTGGGAGACTGCGCTGACAATCTTGATGCTTACGAGTTGAAACAGAGCCTGCAACGCAATCGTGATTTGATTCAGCATTCGCAACCGATTATCGATTTCTTGTTCGAGCAAGTGAAGCATAGTCAAAGCATGGTGATTTTGGCGGATGCGCAGGGCGTCTTAATGCACACGGTTGGCGATCTTGATTTCTTGAGCAAGGCAGAACGCGTGGCACTGCGCTGCGGCGCGTCTTGGGCTGAACAGCAACGTGGCACGAATGCGATCGGCACCGCTTTGGCGGAGTGCAATGAAATCGAAATTCACGGCGCCGAGCATTATCTCGAACCCAATGAGTTTCTAACCTGTGCGGCGGCACCGATTGTGTCTGCCCAAGGAAGCTTAATGGGGATTTTGGATATCTCCGGTGATCATCGCGGTCGCCAGTCACAAACCTTGGGCTTGGTATCGACTGCGGTGCAAATGATAGAAAATAGTATGGTGTTGGGGGCAGATGCTTATCCTATCCTCGTGCAATTTCATGCACAGGCAGCAGGCATTTCTTCAGTCGCTCAAGGCATTCTTGCTGTTTCCGAAGATGGTTACCTGCTCGGGGCGAATCGACGGGCTCTAGCGATCTTAGGATTACGCTTCAATGAGATGCATCGCGCGCATTGGAGTCATTTTTTTGATACAAAATTAGAGGATTTTTTATCGCAGCAGTTACGGCGCTTTGCAGGTTTATCGAGTTTAAAAAAACGTCGGCTCGGGCGACAGTCGGAAGTCCACGATTTCTATGCGCAGTTGCATCCGCATTCGCAAGTTTTTAGGGCAACGCCGAGTCCCTCTATCGTCGTGCGTAGTGATGGCGGTAGGCACAACACGAACATTGATCCGCAATGGCAAGACGCATTGAGTAAGGCTTGTCGCGTGATTGAACGCGATATTCCTTTGCTGTTGTCAGGCGAATCAGGCGTTGGTAAAGAAGTGTTTGCGAAACAAATTCATGCGCAATCAAGTCGCTCAACGCAGACCTTCGTTGCCGTTAATTGCGCTGCGATTCCAGAGCACTTAATTGAAGCCGAGTTGTTCGGCTATGTCGGCGGCGCTTTCACCGGAGCAGCGAAGCAGGGGGCTATCGGACGTATTCGCGAAGCCGATGGCGGCACTTTGTTTCTCGATGAAATTGGTGATATGCCCTTAGCTTTGCAGACGCGCTTACTCCGCGTATTGCAAGAACGCTCGGTCGTGCCGGTGGGAAGCGGTGTGGCACAGGCAGTTGATTTTCGTTTGATTTGTGCCAGCCACCAGAATTTACGTGAGAAGGTTAAACAAGCTACATTCAGAGAGGACTTGTTTTACCGCATTAATGGCTTGCAATTGCAGTTGCCTGCCTTGCGTCAGCGGCGCGATTTTGTTGAGCTATGTCAGCGCATTCTGTCGGAGTTTTGTACCGATCCGGGCATTGCGCTGGCTCCGGAAGTCTTGCGTGCGATGCAGGCCTATACTTGGCCGGGCAATGTCCGACAATTGCGTCATTGTCTGCGCACCGCGACAGCTCTACTCGACGATGGTGAAGCGGTGATTCAGTGGAAGCATTTTGCGCATGATATGTTGGAAGAGCTGGGTATCGCGCCGGGACCGCAACAAGAATGTGCGACGCAGGTCGAGGAGTCGTGTGTGAAAGTGGTAGACGCTGACGTCAAAACGCATCGCGTCGAGAACTTGCGAGTCTTGTCGCAACAAGCGATCGAGCATGCCTTGCGCCTCACCAATGGCAATGTTTCAGAAGCGGCGCGTCGACTGGGCGTCAGCCGGCAGACTATGTATCGCCGCCTTCGAGAGCATTGAATGCTCTGCAGACGAGTTGTATTTTCATTGAGTTAAATTTGGTGAAGATCGTCAGATACTTTGGGGTGACCAATCGGAATCGAACCGATGACCGCTAGGACCACAACCTAGAGCTCTACCAACTGAGCTATGGTCACCCTAAAATACCCGAGGACGTATGGTCACCGGATGTCTCGCATTATTCCTAGATAGCACTCAGACCTTGCGCCTGATTTTGAAATGGCAGTGAAAACAGCATTCAAATCAAGCGCGCCGTTTTCTCCAGTTGTAATCTGCGGCGGGTTCAGCGACACCAGCAAGACCTACCGAATGCGGATTTTGCGAGGACATGGTGATGTGTTGTAAAGCGAGTCCGTGTCTTTGACCTTGACGTAAAGCTTCAATGAAATGCAAAGCTGCTTGCATTTCCTGCGTGGCGAAATCACGAAAACGCGCTTGTGGCGTATCACTGTGATGTTCAGTCCAATAAACTCTAAACATATTTTTCTTCTTTTCTTTTTTCTTGTTAAATTGAGCGAAAAAATCTTTGGTCGGAGTGCGAGGAATTGAACCTCGGACCTTCTGCTCCCAAAGCAGCTGCGCTACCAGGCTGCGCCACACTCCGATGTGAACTCGTCACAGACTTTCGTCGATGACGAGTTCGGGTACTCCCGTGTTTTTCCGATGATTACGGCACGACCGCCTTTCAGCGGGTTTCACTACAAAACTACTTTGCTACTTCGATTTGGGTTGGCATCGAAGCGGGTGACAAAAAACAAGCACCTTGACTAGTTACCTCAAAAGTTCCGGATCTCTGTTTGATTGATGCGATTCAAATTGAATTGCCCAAAACAAAAAGCCCGGAGCTTTTGAGGGCATCCGGGCTGTGAGATTCGGCTCTGGTGGATCAAGCGGCGCTTGCTCCTGTGAGGCCGGGACTCAATCCCCGGATGGTGTTACTAATCGGATTCTGGTGCATCAATGGGCTGAACTCATTGCTTAGTTCAGATTCGCTAAAGGCAGTCGGCGAATTAATTAGATTGATGCTCGCAGGAAATGCGTGCTTGGATTTCGTGCGACCCGTTTGCGCTGTGCCCACCACCGGCAACACAGCTGTGTAAGCGCGCAGGTTTTGCATCAGTTGAACAAACGAATTGGTTTTCACGATAAATCCTTTATAAAAGTGGTTAAAAAAATCGATGTCGAAATCTTCTCTGACGACCGATATGAACATATTACTGACTTGTAGTTTATTAAAATGTGATATGCGTCACAAAATGTAAAATAAAAGTCTATCGACAAAATACAACATCGATGTGAGAACTATGCCATGTATTTTTGCAAAAAACAAGCATGGCATGACGATTTTCATCATTTTGCGCTTAAAAAGTGCATTTAATGCGACATTAGTCCGAGCGGTTTTGGCATGCTTAGTGTATTATTCGGCGCTTCAATAATCTCAAATGCTCATATGTCTTCGATCAATTTATCAACGACTGAAACGACGCGTAGTTCAGAAACTGAAGGACCGCAGTTGACTCAGAATGTGAAATTTCGGATCTACGAGTTGATGGCTGAAAATGGTATTAAATCTGTCGCGGCACTCCATAGAAAGATGATAGAGATGCGGGTGCCTGTCTCACACTCGCAGTTGCTACGCATTGTCGATAATCGTGCTGATCATTGGAAGGTGCAGTACATCAACGCTTTTCTTGATATCTTCAATTGCCAAGTGGCCGACTTGTTCAAGGTGGAGACAGGAAAGGAAGGCCAAAGACCTCAGTAGGTCAGCCTTGGTCGCAGAAATCATGTCGAATCGCTACGCGGCATGAATGCAACAATGATGTGAGCTAGAGTTTCGCTTCCGATATATCCCGAATGCGACGATGGCGATTTGTGCCATAATTCTTTGCCATTTGCTGGCAGGTACAGAGGAGAGTCAGGCTTGAAAGCACCGTTCAACTTTCGATTGCAAGCACATCGCATCAACAACATTGTGTGTGCGATGTTGCTGGCGATATGGCCTGCTTTCTCATACGCACAAACGGCTGAGATTCAAGCTTATACCGAAGATTGGCCTCCTTATAATTACCAGCGCGATGGAGTTGTAACAGGCATTGTTACCGATATCCTGAGAGAGGCATGTCAGCTTGAGAAGATTCAATGCCCAATACAGATGGTTCCTTGGACCCGAGCCTATAAGACGGTGCAAGACAATCCGAACACCTTAATTTTTGGTATCGCAAAAACGCCAACGCGTGAGCCTCAATTGCTATGGGTTGGCCCGGTACTGCCGCGCACAACCTGGATCTACGTGCGACCTGAACATGCCGACAAGATTCATCAGATCACTGACCTGAACCAATTCAAAATTGGCGCGATACGAGGTGAGGCCTCGGTCGACGAGCTAATGCGTGCAGGAGTCAGCAAGAACGCCATCGTCCTTTTTAATTCAAATAGTGATGTGATGAGGACCTACAAGTTGGGAAAAGTTGATGCGCTGGTCAATACTGAAATCGCGATGGCTGTGAATCAGCAAAATTTTCAAATTCCAGATGACAAAATAAAACGTGTGATTAAGTCTCATGATGGAGGTGCGATCTACTTTGGTTTGAATTTACAAACCGACCCTAGCCTCGTTGAAAGATTGCAAAATGCAGTCGAGAGAATGAAGCGTGATGGGAGAATTCAGAGCATCGTTCAGCACTACACAAAAAAGTGATCAATGAGATCCAAGATGCCTTACTTTTCGATGAAATCTGTGCGCACTTCTGTGTTCTCTGTGGTGGCCGCATCAATGAGCCTGTTCACTTTGTGCGTGTTCGGTCTGCAAAACGCATCGGCGCAAACACTGAAGGCCTATACTGAAGAATGGCCACCGTATAACTTTATTCGTGACAATCAATTGGTTGGTGTGTCGACCGATATTTTGAAAGCTGTATGCACCGATACTCAGATCAAATGCGAAATGGAACTAGTGCCGTGGACGCGTGCCTATAAAACCGTGCTGGAGACACCAGACACTTTGATCTATACCATCTCGCGCATTCCCGTGAGGGAAAAACAATTCACCTGGATTGGCCCGATTTTGCCACGGAGTATGTGGATCTTTGCACGTGCCGAAGTGGCCGGAAAAATCCATTCCATCAAAGATTTGGCGAATTTTCGCATCGGTGCGATACGCGAGGAAGCCTCGCTTAGTGAGTTGTTGGAGGCTGGTGTGCCGAGTTCCGCGATTCAGATTTTTAATACCAATACTGAAGAAATGCGTATGCTGAAAGCAGGGAAGATCGATATTGTCGCTAACACCGAAATCGGTATGCAGCAAAATCAAAAGAGTTTCGGTATTGGAGCACATGTGATGAAGCGCATGATGAAACTGAATGATGGTGCGGCCCTGTATTTTGGTATGAATCTGAATTCAAAAAAAGACCTAGTGGTCAAGCTTCAAGCCAGTGTCGACAAGATGAAACGTGAAGGAAAAATCGACGCCATCGTCGAGCAATATACAAAGTCGCGCTAAGCAACGGCTACGTATTCATTTCCGATTTCAACAGCGCGATTTTCAAGTTTCTTGTTCTATACGCTAGCCGTTCTGAATTACCCCTGAGTGCATGCATGTTGTTTTGTTTTGTCATCCTTTTTTGTTTTCAAGCTCTTGGTGAGTGCTTCAGTCACTATCTCCGATTACCTATCCCTGGCCCCGTGATTGGCATGGTGCTGCTATTCTTTGCACTGCTCATTTGGCCGCGTCTCTTGCAAAAAATTGAAAGTGCTGCGATGGATCTTTTGCAGCATTTATCCTTGCTGTTTATTCCTGCTGGCGTGGGTATTATGGTGTCTTACACTCAGGTCGGAGCAGCATGGTTCGCCGTCTTAGCATCGATGCTTATCAGCACATTGTTGACGATGGCAGTGGTGGCTCTTAGCTTTCAGTATTTTCAAAGCAATGCACAGCAGCCCTCAGACCTTCATCGCGGCGAGGCCGAAGAGCAGCAGGACCACCAGGACCACCAGGGGTAAGCATGACAGCACTTGGTCTCACCGCGTTTGCGCTCGTGCTAAGTTTCGCCACTTATCTTGTAGCGACACGAATTGCCCGTCTATTCGACTTTAATCCGCTGGTCAATCCGGTGGTAATTGCGGTCGTCTTGATTATCGTTGTCTTGAAGCTGAGTGACATCAGCTATCAAAGCTATTTCAAGGGGGCTGAGGCGATTCATTTTCTATTAGGGCCGGCCACGGTTGCTTTAGCGATCCCGCTCGCTAAACAAGCCGCACGTCTACGACAGCTTTTATTGCCTCTCTCGCTGAGCCTTGTGCTTGGATGTGCCACCAGCATCGTCTCGGCTTTCACAATCACGACGGCGTTCCATGGCTCACTTCCTTTAGCGATATCGATGGCGCCCAAATCTGCGACCACGCCGATTGCCATGGCGGTTACGCAGACACTGCATGGTTATCCTGCAGTCAGTGCCGCCGTCGTGATCACAACCGGTATAGTCGGCGCAATTGTCGGTCGTTTTGTGTTTCGATTTCTCGGTGTCGATGCGATTGAAGCGCGAGGTTTTGCCCTCGGGGTTTCGGCCCATGGTATCGGTACTGCACGTGCATTTCAGATCAGCCCAGAACTTGGGGCTTATGCCGGCCTAGGCATGGGCTTGAACGGCATATTGACCGCAGTCATGACGCCGATATTGGTACCAATCTTGACGCAGATTTTGTATCGAGCGTAGTCGAGTCTAGCTCGCGTATCAATGTGTCTTGCGCTAGCGCCTACCGATTATCGGCCCTTGGCATGGCGAATTTCTTCTTCTAGCTCGCGGAAGGTCGGACGCGCGCGGGCGCTCAGTGCTTTTCGACCAAATTCACAGGCGATCGGTGGTGAGTAACCATTGAGGCTGGCAATGATAGTGACCTTGATGCAGTGGTAAGCCATCATATTCACGTTTAGTTTTTGTTCCAGACGGGCGGCGATGGGCCCCACAAAGCCGTAGGATAAAAGAATGCCTAAGAAAGTCCCGACCAAAGCTTTGGCGATCAAAATCCCGAGCTCACCAGGTGGAATACCGACAGATTCCATGGTATGAACCACACCCATTACTGCAGCGACGATGCCGAACGCAGGTAGGCCATCTGCCATTTTCGAAATCACTTGAATGGCTTGATCTTCATCGGTATGGTGCGCTTCCAGCTCGACATCCATTAAATTTTCAATTTGGTGAGAGTCGACGTTTCCTGAGACCATCAAACGTAGGTAGTCCGTGAGAAATTCCATCAGATGTTCATCTTGAATGACGTCAGGATATTTTGCGAAGACCGCACTCTCATAAATATTCTCAATATCGCCTTCAATCGACATCAAACCTTCTTTACGAATTTTGGTCAGCAGTTCGAACAATAAGGTTAGTAAACTGAGATACAGGAACTTACTGCGACGATGCGGAGTGAAAATGGTGGGAAATGCTTTGAGCGTAGTGATAATGCTTTCTCGATCATTGCCGATGATAAAAGCACCGATGGCCGCGCCTGCAATCATCAATAATTCGTTGGGCTGGAACAAGGCGGCGAGATGGCCGCCGCCGATGGCGAAACCACCGAAGACAGCAAGCAACACAACAATGAAACCGATGATGAGCAGCACTTCGTGTTTCCTTTTCCTATCAAGGTCTCACACAGAATAGCAGTTTTCTCGGTGTCCGCCGACAATTATGGATTAGTGGTCCTAGTTCGGCGTGAATCCTGCTTCGCTAATTGCTTGAATGATTTGGCTACGGTCTAGGCCGCTGATCACCCGCGCTTCGTGTTTGAGTAGATCAATCTGCACCTCGGCCTGCGGGTCGAGCTGCTTTACGGCCTTGGTGACGCTCGCTTCACAATGTTTGCAGGTCATGTCTTCGATATGGAATTGATGCATGATGTGGTTTTTCTTTGTTGATAAAATGCTCGTGCAAATATGCCACGCCTCGTTTCTATCATTGTAGACCCGTTATGCGCCGTTCGGTGCGGGCGCGCCTGATTACACCGCAAAAGAATGTGGTTTTTGGCTAGATCTTTGTGAGAAATCAAAACACTTTTGCTTCTATCTGTTTCGATGCAGTGTAGCGCTTTGAGCGAAGTATGAATAATGAGTTAACACCAATGACAATAAAGCAAAGTATCCCGATTGAAGGCATGAGCTGTGCGTCCTGCGTAACGCGGTTGGAACGTGCCTTGCAAAAATGTAAAGGTGTGCAAGCGGTCAGCGTGAATCTCGCAACCGAGAAGGCGCAGATCGAAGGTGACGCTGACTTGGGCCAACTGATCGCCTGTGTTCATCAGGCTGGATATGCCGTCGCTACACAAATGATTGATCTTGCGATCGCTGACATGAGCTGCGCCTCGTGTGTCGGCCGGGTCGAAAAAGTATTGCGCAAACAAGCGGGAGTCATTGCGGCGAGCGTGAGTTTGGCAACCGAGCGTGCCCGCTTGCAGATCGTCAAAGGAACGCAAATTGAAAGTATTTTGGCGGCTTGTCAAAGGGCAGGTTATCCCGCGCAGCTGTTGGTGAACGATGCTGCGATGCCCACGACGGTATCGCCGACGTCGCTAGACGCGGCGCAAGCGACGTCACATGGTACTGGTGCAGGCTCTAGTGCTAGTGTTCCTTGGCAAATCTATCTTGGATTTGCGCTTAGTTTGCCCTTGATGGCCCCGATGTTACTGGACCCTTTGGGTGTGGAGTGGAGTCTCACTGGCTGGTGGCAATGGGCCTTGGCGACGCCAGTGCAAATCGTTTTGGGAGCGCGCTTTTATCGCGGTGCTTACCGTGCTGTATTGGCTAGGACTGGTAATATGGATTTGTTGGTCGCCCTCGGCACCAGCTCGGCCTATGGGCTTTCATTGTATTTGCTGTTGACGCAGCAGGCGCATCTAGAACATGGCATGCAGCATTTGTACTTTGAGTCGGCTGCGGTTGTAATCACTTTGGTTTGGTTTGGAAAATGGTTGGAGGCACGGGCGAAAGCGCAAACCGTATCGGCTTTGCGGGCCTTGGAAGCCTTGCGCCCAAGTTCCGCTTTGGTGCGTCGCGACGGCCTAGAGCGCGAAATTGGCTTGGGTGAGATAGTCCTTGGCGATTCTGTGATCTTAAAGCCTGGCGCGCGCTTAGCGGTTGATGGTGAGGTGCTCGAGGGCGAAAGTCATTGTGATGAATCGCTATTGACTGGTGAGAGCCTGCCGGTCGCCAAAACAGTTGGTGATAAAGTATTTGCCGGCGCGGTCAATGCTGAGGGTGTTCTGGTAGTGCGCGCTCAAGGTCTCGGCGCGAACAGCATGTTGGCGCAGATCATTCGACTAGTTGAAGAAGCGCAGGCGGTGAAAGCACCAATACAAGCCTTGGTCGATCAAATCAGTGCAGTGTTTGTTCCCGTGGTGTTGCTGATTTCTTTATTGACCTTTGGACTCACTGCGTGGCTCAGTGGCGATTGGCAAATGGCCTTGATGAATGCGGTTGCGGTGCAAGTGATTGCTTGCCCTTGCGCTTTAGGTCTAGCAACGCCCGCGGCGATGATGGTTGGAACCGGAGTAGCGGCGCGTTTTGGTATCCTGATTAAAGACGCACAAGCTTTGGAGTTAGCGCACCGGGTCGATACCGTGTGCTTTGATAAAACCGGCACGCTGACCCAAGGCAAACCTGATCTCAAAGCAATCTATGTGGCGGCCAATTGGCATGGAGATGAAAACCAATTGCTTGGTCTCGCCGCCGCTTTACAAGAGCATAGTGATCACCCTTTGGCGGTCGCCGTGAAGAACGCATTTTTGGAGCGAGCTTCGACAAAGCATGTTGTGCAAGTTCGTGATGTCAAGGCGATTGCGGGGCGCGGCGTGGCGGCGAATCTGGTCGTCGAGAATCAGCAGGCAGCATGTGAACTTTACCTCGGCAATCTTGCCTTAATGCAGAGTATCGCCGTGCCACCACCACAACTCCAAGATCTACAAGCAGAAGTGAAACGCGAGGAGCAGGCCGGACACACAATCTCTTATCTCGCAAGTGTGCAGCGAGCCCAGCAGGAACAAGTGGTGCAATTACATGGTGTCTTGGTGTTTGGTGATCGGTTGAAGCCAACGGCCTTAGCGGCGACCCAGAGTCTGCATCGTCTGGGCTTAAAGCTGGTGTTGATCAGCGGTGATAATCTTGGTGCTGCGACCAACGTCGCTAATGCGCTGCAGATCGATCAAGTTCATGCACATGTGATGCCCGCCGACAAATCACGCATTATTCAAAACTTGCAAAGCGATGGACGTGTAGTGGCGATGGTTGGTGACGGCATCAACGATGCGCCAGCATTGGCGGCCGCTGATGTTGGGATCGCAATGGCAACCGGTACCGATGTCGCCATGCATACCGCTGGCATTACTCTAATGCGAGGTGATCCGGTGTTAGTGGCTGCAGCCATCGATATCTCGAAAGCCAGTTATCGCAAGATTCGTCAAAACTTGGCATGGGCCTTCGTCTATAACTTAATTGGACTTCCACTGGCCGCTGTTGGTTACTTGAATCCGATGATTGCCGGTGCGGCAATGGCTTTGTCCAGCGTGAGTGTGATTACAAATGCCTTGCTATTACGCAGGTGGCGGCCACCTGCGGATCACAAGGATTAAGCAGGGTCTTTTCGACGTGGCACTTGTAGGCCAGCAATTACAGCGGGGCGCTGGCGGAAGGCGTTGAGTGCGCGAATAACATTCGGGCACTGTTCGATGTCAACTAGTTCTGCCGCTTCATAGTAGCCAATCAAATTACGAACCCAAGGGAAGATGGCGATATCGGCGATGCTATAGTCATCGACCATCCATTCATGTTGTGCCAGATGTTGATCAAGCACTTTCAATAATCGCTTCGATTCGGCGACATAGCGATCTCGAGGGCGTTTGTCTTCGTAATCGCGACCTGCAAATTTGTGAAAGAAACCGAGCTGTCCAAACATAGGGCCTATGCCGCCCATTTGAAACATCAACCATTGCAAAGTTTGGTAGCGCGCTTGCGGCTCTGACGACAATAGTTTCCCTGTTTTCTCTGCCAAGTAGATCAAAATCGCACCGGACTCGAACAAAGCAACAGGCTGGCCTTGTGGACCATTCGGGTCGATGATCGCTGGAATTTTATTATTCGGATTGAGCGATAGAAATTCGGGCGTGAGCTGATCATTGCTTTCGAAGCTGACTAAGTGTGCTTCGTAGGGCAAGCCAATTTCCTCGAGCATGATGGATGCTTTGACGCCATTCGGTGTGGCGAGTGAGTAGAGCTGCAAGATATTAGGATTTTCAGCAGGCCATCTTTGAGTGATGGGAAATTGGTCTAAAGAAGTCATCATGTCTGATCTAAAAAGTGTCGCAGGATTTGCAACGGAAAGGGGGCAACCAGAGCTTAACGTATGCGACGTGTGGTCTCGCGAACGATTAACTCAAGTGGCGGAATACTGGTCTCGACTGCTTCGCCATTGATCAAGTGTAGCAAGGAGTTGGTGGCGATGCGGCCAATGTCGTACAAAGGTTGGCGTATGGTGGTCAGCGGTGGGGTGGTGTAGGACGAGCCTGGTAAATCATCGAAGCCGACCAATGAAATATCATCTGGCACGCGTATGCCTTTGCGATACAAAGATAAACGAGCGCCATAAGCACTGAGATCATTTGCGGCGCAGACGGCAGTAAATTGCTGCTGCGTTTCGAAGAGATGATTGATGGCGCGCATGCCACTGCTCTCGTGGAAGTCGCCTTCGACCACGATCTTGGGGTCATACACAATGTCTGCTTCTTGCAGCGCGCGTTTGTAGCCCGCTAAACGCTCTATCGCATCACAATTATTCGCAGGGCCGGTGATGAAGGCGATACGTCGATGACCTAGTTCGATCAAATGGCGTACGGCCAACCATCCACCATATTCGTTATCGAGCTTAAAGCCCAAGGCGCGCTGGGTTTGAATCGAGCGGCCGGTCGAGACGATGGGTCTATGCTCAGAAAACTGCAATACCGATTCATCAGTGATGCGTCCCGACAGCAAAATGATGCCATCGACTTTGCGCGCTAACAGCAAGCGGATACGGTCCACTTCTTCGGCCGCATTCCAGTGACCACTGACAATGACGGAAGCATAACCGGTTCCTTTGAGCGCCTCATCGATGCCGTGTAGGGTTTCATCAAAGAAGGGAGATGAAATATCTTGGACCACGATGCCGATGGTCATCGAGCGACCACGCTTGAGACTCTGTGCCATAGGGTTCGGCGCAAAATTCATCTTAGCGATGGCATCCATCACTGATTGTCGCTTTTCGTCCGAGACCTTGGCGGTACCGTTCAAGATGCGCGATACCGTGCTGGGTGAGACGCCGGCCAGACGCGCGACGTCGATTAAAGTGGTTGGATTATCGTTGGAATTGTGTTCACTCAAAACATCACCTGCAATGTGAAAAGCTTTTCAATTAGACAAGGAGCATAGCATAGTTTGCTGGCCCCACCAGTTTCGAACCACGCGCTGACGCTGGCACTGTTGTGAAAAAAATGGCGCGCCTCATTTCTTATAAAAAATCTTGCTTCCAGAGGAGATCGACACCTTCTTGACCTGTTTTGGTGCTTAACGCATGGCGTATGAAATCGTTTTCTTGGTTTCTGGCTGAGATTCTGCTTTTCGACACAACTGGGACAGGTAGGTGCGGTGATCAGGCAGATCCTGTGTTGCTCTTTGGCTCATGGCGGCGATTACGGCAAACTCCTGCTCGACTAATACCAGTTTACTGGCGTCGAGCATACTCGGGTGAATTTGAGTAGGGTAGTGCATGCCATATAAAACGTACTGCCAACTGGAAGGTGGATACATCTCCAGATCGGTCACAAAGTCCAGTCGATGCGGCGGGCGATGGCGCCATAAAGATAATTTGTCACGCAGACTTTGTGGGATGCTGGCCTCATCGGTGTTATCAATCCAGAAGCGATGATCGCGGCGTTGACTGATGCAATAGTGCAGTTTGATGAAATCTACGATGCGCTCGTAACGTTGTGCCATTTGTTGATTGAAATGCTGTGCGCTCACCTCGAATTCACCATGATAGGGGAACAGATAGGCGAGCAAATAAGCTGCGGTTTCCACCAAGCCTATGCCCGAGGCCTCGAGTGGCTCAAGGAAGCCGCCGGATAAACCGACTGCAACACAGTTTTTGATCCAAGGGCGTGGACGATAACCGAGCTTAAGTTCTAGCAAGCGAGCTTGATGGTGTTCGGCTTGGTTGCCGAGATACTGACGTAAAATTTGTTCAGCCCGTGCTTGATCGGTGTGACGACTCGAATACACATAACCGACGCCGCGACGTTCTTGCAGACCGATGTCCCAAATCCATCCAGCTTCTTGCGCGCTCGAAATCGTATAAGAAGGAATCGGTGAGTCGTTACGTGGATAAGGAACCTGTACTGCGAGAGCACGATCGACAAACAGGGTATCGCTCACGCTGTGAAATTCTGAATCAAGCGCCTGCCCGATCAAGCGAGCGCGGAAGCCTGTGCAGTCGATATACAAGTCGGCTCGTAAGGCGCCATGTTCCGCTGTATGAACTGCGGCGATCGCTCCGTCATCACGTAATTGCACCTCTTGGACATTGCCCAGCAAATGATGTACCCCTAGGCCTTTGGCATGTGTCGCCAGCAATTTGGCGAATAAGGCTGCGTCGAAATGGTAGGCAAAATTCATCGGCCCCATAAAGTCTGCATCACTGCTACGCTTTGGCGCACGCGAGGCATCGGCGATACGTTTTTGCATACTCACCGCTTGCGCGAACGGGAGTTCTTTGCCGGCGACACCATAGAGCCAGTATGGAAGTAACTCAGGTGTCCCATTGCGTTGACTTGGTTGATTGAATGGATGAAAGTAGTGCTGTTGCTGTGGGCTATGAATCGCATTTGTGCCAGGCGTGTGTAGCCAGTGATCAAAGCGTATGCCTTGCTTAAAAGTCGCATGACATTCACGTACAAAACGTGCTTCATCAATGCCAATCGCCGCTAAAGTACCTCGAATAGAAGGGAAGCTGCCTTCACCCACACCGATGATACCGATCTCAGGTGATTCGACCAAACGAATCTGCACACCATAGGCTCGATTGCTGGCTAATTGTCGCGCTAGAAAAGCAGCGGTCAGCCAACCTGCGGTGCCGCCACCCACAATGAGAATTTGCTTGACTGAGTTATTTGAGTTCGTAGGGTTATTTGAGTTCACCGAATGCACTGTGTTCATTTTTGGTCTCCGTCGTATGCGTGTTTGCGCTCTGCTTCTAAAACTTTTTCTGATGCTGCTGTTGTTATTCACTTCTCGGGAAATAGCATCGAAGAAAAAACTTCGCGGAGGCTGTCGTTGAAAAATGACATCGACTTGAACGCCATTCAACGGACGGCAAACCTGCTTCGATTCCCTTGATTTTCAC
>CAYWNE010000026.1:0-35648 GCA_964459555.1 uncultured Burkholderiaceae bacterium
CGTCGGTCATACGACCATCATCCAAGACTTGCAACAATACATTGAACACATCGTGATGGGCTTTCTCCACTTCATCAAGCAAGATCACGCTGTAAGGTTTGCGACGCACCGCCTCGGTCAAATAGCCGCCCTCTTCATAGCCCACGTAGCCCGGGGGCGCACCGATCAGACGGGCGACCGAATGTTTCTCCATGAATTCACTCATGTCGATACGAATCAAAGATTCTTCGGTGTCGAACATGAAGTTCGCCAAAGCTTTGCAGAGTTCCGTTTTACCGACTCCAGTTGGCCCCAAGAACAAGAAGGAACCGTAAGGGCGATTCGGGTCACCAAGTCCAGCGCGCGAACGACGAATGGCATCAGACACCGCCGTAATCGCTTCATGTTGACCTACCACACGCTGATGCAAAGCATCTTCCATCTGCAAGAGTTTTTCGCGCTCGCCCTGCATCATGCGTGACACCGGGATACCGGTCGCACGCGAGACGATTTCAGCGATCTCTTCCGAGCCAACTTGAGTACGCAACAGCTTCGTTTTGCTTTCATTTTGCGCGTTCTTAGCAGCTTGCTGCTCTGCCGCTTTCAACTGCGCTTCCAACTCAGGCAAGCGACCATACTGCAATTGCGACATGGTTTGCCAATCGCCTTTGCGCTTGGCGTCTTCCATCTGTAAGCGTATTTTTTCAATCTCTTCTTTAATCTGCGTGGTGCCTTGCACTTGCGATTTTTCAGCTTTCCAGACTTCCTCTAAGTCCGCATATTCGCGCGATAAAGTTTTGATCTCGTCTTCAATCAAGGCCAAGCGTTTCTTAGAACCTTCGTCCTTTTCACGCTTGACCGCTTCGCGTTCAATCTTGAGCTGAATCAGGCGACGGTCGAGTTTATCCATGACCTCAGGTTTAGAGTCGATCTCAATCTTAATCTTCGCCGCCGCTTCATCAATCAAATCAATCGCTTTATCGGGCAAGAAACGATCGGTGATGTAACGATGCGAGAGCTCAGCCGCCGCCACAATCGCCGGATCGGTAATATCGACGCCATGGTGCACTTCGTATTTTTCTTGCAGTCCACGCAAAATCGCAATCGTTGCTTCGACACTCGGTTCGTCGACAATAATTTTCTGGAAGCGACGCTCAAGCGCTGCATCTTTTTCAATGTATTTACGATATTCATCGAGCGTGGTTGCGCCCACACAATGCAACTCACCACGCGCCAAAGCGGGCTTGAGCATATTACCGGCGTCCATCGCCCCTTCAGCTTTACCTGCACCGACCATGATGTGCAACTCGTCGATAAAGACGATGGTTTGGCCTTCGTCCATAGCGATTTCTTTGAGTACCGCTTTCAAGCGCTCTTCAAACTCACCACGGAACTTGGCACCAGCTAATAATGCTGCCATATCGAGCGACAGAACACGTTTTGATTTGAGACTATCTGGCACTTCGCCATTGACGATGCGCTGCGCCAAGCCTTCCACAATCGCGGTTTTACCGACACCGGGTTCACCAATTAAGACAGGATTATTTTTACTGCGACGTTGCAGGACTTGAATCGCACGACGAATTTCATCGTCGCGACCGATCACTGGGTCTAACTTACCGAGACGTGCACGTTCAGTGAGATCGAGCGTATATTTTTTCAGTGCTTCGCGTTGTCCTTCTGCATCAGCAGAATCCACATTGGCTCCACCGCGCACGCCTTTGATGGCCGCTTCTAAAGCACTACGCGTCAGACCATTTTCGCGCGCCAGTTTGCCGGCCTCAGATTTATCATCAACCAAAGCTAGCAAAACCATTTCGCTAGCCAAGAATTGATCGCCGCGTTTTTGTGATTCTTTATCAGCGAGATTGAGCAGCCCCGCCAACTCGCGACCAATTTGCACTTGTCCGTCGGTACCTGTCACTTTCGGCAAGCGGTCCAAGGCACTCTTCAAACCATTCAATAAACCATTGAGATTGACGCCAGCCCGTTGCAATAAGGAACGCGCGCTCCCATCTTCTTGGTTAATCAAAGCCAAGAGCACGTGCACGGGTTCTATATATTGGTTATCATTGCCGACTGCTCGGCTTTGCGCATCAGCCAAAGCCTCTTGCAGTTTTGTCGTTAATTTATCAAGACGCATGGTATTGCTCCTAAACGTAAACTAAGTTTCAATAGCATGGAGATTTGGACGATTGGTCGCTTTTTCAAGCGGCGCCTACCACGTCAGAAAACAATATTTGAAGTAGATCAAAAATTATGCAGCTCGAACAACTTAATCTTAGTTTTAACCCGAACGAAGATCGCCTGATCCTGAAGATTGGACTTAAGGAAACAACTTCAAACGAAAAAAAAGAAGTTCAACTTTACCTCACTCGGCGATTGCTTCGTAGAATGTGGCCGACCCTCATAGAAGCGATTACAACCCACCTACGGATGAATCGTCCGGAAGCAGCTTTTGCGAGTGAAGAGATTCTGAATATGGATCATGAAGAAGCCATACAGAATATTTCTCAAAGCGGCAACTTCAACCGTGAATATGAGGCCACCGAACGAGAAGCACTTCACGGCGCGATACCGTTCTTGATTAACTCCGTGCAATTTCACTTGCAAAAAGAGAGCTTACTTTGGATACAGTTCCATAACGTCAATGGAGGCACTATAGATCTCAAACTTAACAACGAGCTAATTCACGGTTTTTGCAAACTTCTGATCGATGCCGAGACCAAGACCGATTGGCAACTCGATCTAAGAATGCCAAAAGCTGAAGACCTCAACCGACCAGCGCATTTGTTAAATTAAATTTAAGGCCCTTCGTCCGACCGACCAGAAAGGTACGGGCCAATTTAGTCTTAGATAAATTTATTCCAATTCTTAAATTGCTCAGTAGCTCGCACGAGTTCGGCGGCGATGCCCGGCTCCATCGCCGCATGTCCTGCATCCTTAATCATATGCAGTTTCGAGCTCGGCCAAGCCTGATGCAAACGATACGCCGACACTGGCGGGCAAATGACGTCGTAGCGACCTTGCACAATCACTGCTGGTAAATGACGAATCAAATGAATATTTTTGATCAATTGGTCTTCATCCATGAAGGCCCCATTCAGCATATAGTGGGCTTCTAAACGTCCAATACCCAAACTCACCTGATCTGATTCAAAATCTTCAATCGCTTGCGCTTGCGGTTCCAGGAACAAACAGGAACCCTCGTAGCGACTCCAATTGCGTGCAGCTTCGCGATAGATCGTCGGTTCTTCATCGAACAAACGTTTCACATAAGCTTGCAACAGATTGCCGCGTTCACTGTGCGGTATCGCGTGCGCAAAAGCTTCGTGCACCTCTGGGAAGAAATGGTTCATACCATTGATAAACCAATCGACTTCTGACTTCGTGCACAGGAAAATACCGCGCAAGACAAAGCCCAAGCAGCGATCAGGATAGGCTTGACCATAAGCCAAAGCCAAAGTTGATCCCCATGAGCCACCGAATACCAACCATTGATCGATATTGAGCATCTCGCGAATTTTCTCGATATCTTCAATCAAAAGCGCAGTGGTGTTGTTACGATATTCGCCAAGTGGCGTCGACTTCCCAGCACCACGTTGATCGAACAATACAATACGATAATGGGCTGGATCAAAGAAGCGGCGATGAGTCGGCGAGGTGCCACCGCCTGGACCACCATGCAAGAACAGCGCTGGCTGTCCTGAAGGGTTACCACACTCTTCCCAATACAAATTATGCACATCGTCGACTTGCAATCGTCCTTGACGGTAAGGTTCAATCTGCGGAAACATTAGTGTATTTTCGTCTGCCATTTCTTTTTTCCTTTGATCTAAATCGTTTGTGAGCATCGACCATTCTGGCTCGTATAAATTTCACTGCGCGATACCGCGCCACGTCGCCAAACCGGCGAAACACAGTGCAATCGAGCCCACCAAATGTAATGCTGTGTGGGCAAAAGCCCAAGTCCAATCGCCTTTTTGTATCAGCTGCATCGCTTCGGCGGAAAAGGTCGAGAAGGTCGTTAAACCACCCAAGAAACCAGTCACAATCAGCAATCGCCATTCAGGAGATAAGTGCGGATTACTCGAGAAGAAACCGACACAGAGTCCGATCACATAAGCACCACCAAGATTCGCCAGCAGAGTGCCGATTGGAACGTTAGCATGAAGATGATTGAAATAGGTCCCCAAACCCCAACGCAAACAGGCGCCGACTGCGGCGCCGAAACCAACAGCGACGAAACCGAGAAAATTCATTGCATATCCTCTCTATCAAACCTCCCGCAACAGCCTACAGAATTTGGATCGAGAGCCTATTTGGGCAAAGCCCATTTAGCCATCGCCTCATCATCACTGACTCTGGCATCAACCCATCGCTCACCTTGCGGCGTAGTTTCTTTTTTCCAGAATGGCGCTTCGGTCTTCAGATAATCCATCATAAATTCACAAGCGGCAAAGGCCTCGCCGCGATGCGCGCTGGCGGCCGCAACCAAGACGATTTGATCACAAGGCTGAAGAGGACCTACTCGATGAATAATCAGACTGTCGATTAAATGCCAGCGCTGTTCTGCTTGCGAAGCAATCTCTTGCAAAGATTTCTCTGTCATGCCCGGATAATATTCGAGCTCCATCGCAGCAACTTGCTCACCCTCGTTCATGTCACGCACCAAGCCGATAAAACTCACCATGGCGCCAATCTGTGGCTTTCCTGCGCGTAGTTTTAGCAGCTCGGCGTTGAGATCAAAATCCTCTTGCTGTACTCGTACATGCATGACCTAGCCTCCCGTCACCGGCGGAAAGAAGGCCAGTTCATCACCATCGCGCAAGTTCGCATCGTCGGTAATCATGTTTTGATTGAGCGCCATGCGCAAGACCTTGTCGGCGGCCAAAGCTTGATCCCAAGGACTACCACGAGCAATCAAGAGTTGACGCACTTGCTTGGCAGAGATTTTTTCATCGGCGACTTCAATTTCTGTAGCCCCGCATCCCACTCTTTCACGCAGGCTCGCGAAAAATCTCAATTGAATTTTCATGCAAATACTTTCCAACAAAAATTTAATACAGCAGATCTGAAAACGGCAGAAAACGCACGAAGTCGCCACGCTGAATCGTCGATCCAGCTGCAACATCAACCAGACCATCACCCCATACCGCAGAACTCAATACGCCCGAACTTTGATTCGGAAATAATTCTAAGCCACCATCCTCGTTCAAACGAGCGCGCAAAAATTCATTGCGTTTGTCCGCCTTCAACCATTCAAAATCAGCACGAACCTTAAAGGCTTGCGGACTCACTTCTCGTACGCCTTGCAATCTCAACAGAAAGGGGCGTACAAACAGCAAGAACGTGACGAAGCTCGATACTGGGTTGCCCGGCAAGCCAAGAAAAAACGCTGAATCCGCGGTTGCATCAGGCTTTCGTACCTTACCGAAGGCAAGAGGTTTACCTGGTTTCATCGCAATTTGCCACATTGCGATCTCACCTTCGGCTTCCACCGCGGGACGCACATGGTCTTCTTCACCAACTGAAACGCCGCCCGAGGTAATGATCACATCGTGCTCTTGCGCTGCTTTCCGTAAGGTTTCGCGAGTGGCTTGAAGATTATCTGGAACGATACCGTAATCTGTAATGTGGCATTTGAGATTTTGCAAAAGCGAAGTCAATACAAAGCGATTCGAGTTATAAATCGCACCAGGGCGCAAAGCTTCACCCGGCATACTCAATTCATCACCAGTAAAAAACACAGCCACCCGCAGCGGTGCAACGACCGGTAATTGCGCCAAACCGACTGATGCAGCCAAACCACACTCTTGAGCACGCAAACGTGTACCTGCTTTCAGAATATTGGCACCTGCGCGAATATCTTCGCCTTGCCGCCTTATCCATTCACCAGCCTTCGGCGCATGCAATATGCGAACATGAGGCACACCATTGACCTCTTCGACCTGGGTTTGTTCTTGCATCACAACCGCATCAGCACCGTCAGGAATAAATGCACCTGTAAATATGCGCGCCGCGCTTCCCTCTTGTAAGGCATGAGCAATGTTACCGGCGGGAATACGTTGCGAAATCGGGAGCAAGGCTTGCCCCGATACACACTCTGCAGCGCGCACCGCATAGCCATCCATCTGGGTATTATCCATGGGTGGTACGTGCAAGCTCGACACCTGATCGGCGGACAAAATGCGCTGATTGGAGTCTAAGGTGTTGACCATTTCCGTTCTCGCCGCGACCTGCGACGAGCTTTCAGCCGCAGTCAGAAGGAATTCAAGCGCTTGATTGACGCTCAACATTGGTGCTCTTTGTACTCTTTCCATCGTGATAAAGAATAAACCGGATCGTTTAAGAAAGTCACAAGTGTAGCACTCCACAGCCGATTTCGATGACGTCACCACCGACCAAAATACGCGGCACTTGATTTGTGTCGATTTCGGCAGAAACCATCAACTTGGAAGGACGGAGCATTGCATGCCCCTGCAAGATAATCGCTCGCACCGCCTTCCCTTCACCTTGTAACAGGCACCAAGCAGCCCAATTGGCTGCCGCCGAACCTGTCGCCGGATCTTCGGCCACGACGCCTTGCTTGGCGAACCAATAACGCGCTTGCACCTCAATTACTTGCTTCTGGTCTGCTAGCCCACCATCTAAGCCCTTAGTCTGCATAGCAAACAGAAAAGCATTTTGCCGTCCTAATCGACTCACAGGCCACTTATGAAGCCGCGTTGGATTGATTCGTGCACGCACCACGTTGTCGGCGGACTTCAAGGGGATCAGTAAGTGCTCGTTACCGGTATTCACCCACACTGGTGGCGCCATCAAAGCTTCTTCATTTAAACCAAGCATATCCGCCAGAATTCTCGCTTCAACTTCGGGAGCACGGAAACAATCGCGTTGATATTCGGTCGTTGAGAGAGGTGCTTTCAACGTCCAATTTGAAGCTCGTGGTGCTACTTTGAATGCCTTATTAATCGGTGAGTCGCCAAACATTTCAATCACACCTGCACGACATTCCAATTTGAGGTTTCGTCTACCACCTTGCGACTCAGAGACGACCGCGGCCGCACCCAGGCTGGGGTGCCCAGCGAATGGCAATTCATTAGTCGTCGTAAAAATCCGTATTGCCGCCTGCGCTTCATCGCTTGAAGACGGGAAAACAAACACCGTCTCCGACAAGTTAAATTGCGCAGCCAAGGTTTGCATTTGTGCGTCACTCAGCCCACGCGCATCCTCGAACACGCACAGGGGATTGCCGCCGAATTGCGATTCAGCAAAGACATTCAGCAAACGAAAACGGTATTCCATGCCGTTTTTCCTCTTCATCTAGGCAAAGCCTGTAGAATAAACCAAGATCGCAGCCTACCAATACACAAACAATACACAAACATCAAAAGGATCACGCCCATGACAAAGAAAAACCAACTCGACGAAGAAACCATGGCCTTGATTCATTGGTGCATCGAGGTCGAACAATTTCTCTGCAAAGCGGGGGCAACGCGCGACCAAGCACAAGAATACATTGAGGAAGAAATTGAGCTATTGACCGATCAATATTACGAGGGCATGTCCGCCGAAGAAGCCGCGGAGTTTGCTTTAAGAGACTGAACAAAAAGACTCGAATTGGGCGCGATTGAATCTTGTTAATGCACATGCCGCAAAGAAACTCTCAGAACTTTTTTATTCAAAAGGGATCTATCAAACTGCTATCGCTTTGTCACTCCTCGCAAACTTCGTCGAAGAACGCAACAATGAAAAAAGTACTCCTTGCTCTCTGCCTCAGCGGCCTGTTTATCGGTCAAGGCCAAGCCCAAATTTTAAGTGTGCGCGAACAAGCGCGTGTCATCAATGAAGACTTGGCGGAGCGATATGAAACCCTGTTGCCTGAGATGATGGCGCAAACGGGTATCGACATGTGGGTCATGATTACTCGCGAATACAATGAAGACCCTGTGATCAAGACCATGCTTCCTGCAGAGTGGCTGAACGCCCGGCGTCGCACTATGCTCGTGTTTTACTATGACGATAAAACAAAGAAAGTCGAAAAGCTGGCCGTTGCACGTTATGACTTTGGCGACCACGTCAAAGCCGCTTGGGACACACAAAAGTTTCCTGAACAATGGGATGCATTGATTGCGCTCATTAAGCAACGCCAACCTAAGAAAATTGGCATCAATATTTCAAAAGATTTTGGCCACGCCGACGGTCTCGACCACACTGATTACGACGAATTTCAAAAGCGTCTGCCAAATGAACTGCGTAGTCGTATCGTCTCTGCCGAGCCACTCGCAATTCGCTGGTTAGAAACGCGTACCGAACGTGAAATGCAGTTCTATCCGCAACTGATTCGCACCACGCATGCGATTATTGAAGAAGGCTTTTCTGAACGCGTGATCGTACCGGGTGTGACCACTAGCGACGATGTGGTGTGGTGGTTCCGTCAAAAAATTCGCGATCTTGGCTACGACACGTGGTTTCACCCGACTGTCGATATTCAACGGGCCGATCCCGACAACAAAGAAGCACAACGCAGTTTTTCGAGCCGTCCGAAAAGCGATGTAATCCTTCCAGGTGATCTGATTCACGTCGATATTGGGATTACTTATCTGCGCCTCAATACTGACATTCAACAACACGCATATGTCTTACGCCCTGGAGAAACGAGCGTACCAGAGTCGATCAAAACGGCCTTCGCCAAGGCCAACCGACTACAAGACATTTTGACCAGTCAATTCAAGACAGGTGTGACTGGTAATCAAATGTTAGCCGCCGCCCTCGCCCAAGCCAAACAAGAAGGCATCACTCCCAGTATTTACTCGCACCCTATCGGTTACCACGGCCATGCAGCAGGCCCTGCGATTGGGATGTGGGATCAACAAAATGGCGTGCCCGGAACCGGCGATCAAGTCTTACGCAAAAACACTGCCTATTCGATCGAACTTAACGCAAGTAGCGTGATCCCTGAATGGAAAAAGACCATCCGCATCATGTTGGAAGAAGATGCTTTCTTCGATGGGCAGAAAGTGCGTTACATCGATGGCCGCCAAAAAGAAATTTATACAATTCCCCGCTTTGATCGCTATAACCAACAATAGCCACCAAAGGCACCGTAAGCAACTTAAGCACTAAAGAAAATGCCACCGCAGTCGTTCACGGTGGCATTGTTTTATGAGGCGTGTGTACAAACGCGTTTCTTGAATTTACTCTCGGTCTTTGGGGCGAAACTCAATCTGCTCGACGCGCACTAACTTTGCATCTTCCACATCCATATCGCGCTGACTGTATCGTGCATGGCTGTTTGCGTTTTCACGGTAAGGCGTGCTGTCCTTACGAACATTAACAAACAAGAGCAGCAGTAAAATCTTGACCAACATGAAGACGACGAACAAGGTCAGAATTAAAGGGACAAGCGTCAAAAATAGAGCGATCGCAACGCAGACCAAAAGTAATCTCGGCAGCGGCGTTTTCATCAGCAAGCCCAATGCCGCCATTCCAAATCCTCGCAGCTCCTTCCACGCCTGACGCAACACAGAATACATATATTGTTGATTAGATGAACGCATAGTCTTAACCTCTTTCTTCAAACCTTCAGCCTCTTTGGCTGTTTCAAAAATTCCCATCACTAACGACGCTCATGTGATGTCATCGTCTTGAGAGTCGCAGCACCATCACTTTACAAGTTCGCCGCGCATCCTTGTTTTGCTTTGCGACCAAATCGCATTTAAGCGGGATAAAACGTCATTTGCGGAGCGCAGCCATCACATGACAGCAAAACTTGGAAAATTATGGAGAACATGGTCACGCCGCACTACGGTAATGCTGCTTCAGAATCACCATAGGCATGTATCCACAAAAACCAAATCAATATTTCCATGCGGGAAGTTACTGCGATATTGACTTTAGTTGTTGGCGTATCGCTGCTGGCAGTTGAATCCGAACTTTCCGGCATTCGATCTCCAATTTTGGCATTTCGTCGCATTGCCCTCGCATCTTGTTCGAACTCACTTTACAGTGCACCCATCAAACATTTTTTGCCGTCGCTAAATCGGCATTCGAAAGGAAGAAACATGAATACCATCACCAAATTAGGCATCACAATTTTGAGTACAGCCGCGATCGCAGCAAGTCTCAGCGCCAACTGCAATGCGACAAATCAAATGCATGCGAAAACGCCGACGGCGAACCAAACCGTGACGATTAGTGCGAAACGCATGACTGCAGAAGAAAAGGCTGCTTTTGATCAAACATCAAGCGCTAACGCCACACAAACCGTAGTGATCTCTGCCAAGCGCTTGAGTCCACAGGCCAAAATCGCGTTTGACCGCAATAGCTCGGCCAAACTCAATCAAGCTTAAGTAATAGTTATTTGTTCGAATTACGCATGAATTCAAACGAATCCGACCAGATTTTTAAGCGGTAGTGAAAAAGCAAGACTAAACAAAACAAAGCTGTGACTAAACACGCAAAAATATTTTCGATTTAATAATGTTTTAGACAATTTCTTAGACAAATTCGGATCGAATTGATTTACACTAGAGCGCTTGCAATACCCTTTGCACTCGCGCCACACTCAATGGGGGCTTTATGAATATGAAAACGGTATCTCTCGGCATCGTCTTAGCATCTGTCTTCGGTGCAGTTCAAGCTCAGGAGCTTTTCGTTGTTTCGCAGCCGCAAGCGAACAAGGAAAACCAATGCCAAGAGAATTGTGCACAGGATACTCAAGCACAAGCCCCTTTACAGATTGATCGTAGTGGCATGGACAAAGCGTCGGTCCATCTACAAATCATGCAACAGACATCGCCACGCTTCAGCGAACCAGCAGGTGGGTCAAAGAAGTCCGGCAACGACGACAAGAAATCGACTTCCACCAAGACTCAAGAAAATAGCTGAAGTAGAAAAGCGATATAAGCAACACCAAGCGTCGTCAGACAGAATAAAAAAGCCAGACTCGAGTCTGGCTTTTTGTTTGCATCATTCTTTTGGTGGTAACCGTTAAAGTGCCGAGCGATCAATGCGTTTACTCAAAATGATCGAGGTTGAGGTTTGACGCACGCCTTCCAAGGCCCCAATTTGATCAAGTAATTTGTCCAAGACCTCAGTGGTCGCACAACGCAGCGTCAGCATGTAGTCAATCGCACCACTGACGGCGCATAAACTCTCCACCTCAGGCAATTGCTGCAAGAATTTAATGAGGCCAGCAACCGATCTCGCTTCTATCGACAAGCCTACATAAGCCCGCACGGCCGGTTGATACATCGCTTGATTGAGCTTCAAACCGTAGCCGGCAATCACCTCACGTTTTTCGAGAGCCGCTATACGGGCGATGACCGTAGTGCGAGCAATACCGACGCGCTTAGCAATTGTCGTCACTGGCATGCGCGCATTGTCCATCAAGAGTGCGAGGATTTTGTTATCGATATCGTCAAGGCTAGGCTTCATATTTAAACACTTTGTCTGATTAATTCGTCGTTTCGCATCATTATGACTCAATATGACGATATTTTACACTCTATTTTCTGACAATTTTCCCCTCTACACTCTCTCCATTCGCGAACACAGGCAATTTCGTGTTCGTTCTTTTCTTCTGAACCTATCCAACCGGAGACTCAACATGGCAACCAAACTCATTCTTCTCGGCGCTGGCAAAATCGGTGACGCTATCCTCAATTTGTTGTCCCACACTGGCGACTACGAAATCACAGTAGCAGATCGTGACCAAGAACGTTTGAAATACGTTGCACAAGCTGGTTTTCCTAATGTAACAACAAAACAAGCTGACTTGGCTGATCAAGCAGTGGTTACTGAATTGATCCGTGGTCATAAAGTCACATTGTCTGCTTGCCCATACTTCTTGACACCAATCATCGCTGGCGCAGCGAAAGCGGCTGGTTCCCACTACTTCGATTTGACCGAAGACGTGGAAAGCACACGCGTCGTTAAGCAATTGGCTGACGGCGCTGACTCTGCCTTCGTACCACAATGCGGTTTGGCACCAGGCTTCATCTCTATCGTTGCTAACGATGTTGCGAAGAAATTCGAAACTTTGCGTGATGTAAGCATGCGCGTTGGTGCCTTGCCGACCTTCCCAAACAATGCATTGAAGTACAACCTCACATGGAGTACTGACGGCTTGATTAACGAATACTGCAACCCATGCGAAGCAATCGTTGATGGCAACTTGCGCGAAACATCTCCATTGGAAGAAATGGAACACTTCTCACTCGACGGTATCGACTACGAAGCGTTTAACACATCTGGTGGTTTGGGTACATTGTGCGAATCTTTGCAAGGTAAAGTTCAAAACTTGAACTACAAAACAGTTCGTTACCCAGGTCACCGCGATATCGTCAAAATGTTGATTCGTGATTTGGAATTGGGCAAATTGGAACGCCGTCCAATCTTGAAAGATGTCTTGGAAACTTCTGTTCCTATGACTAAGCAAGACGTCGTATTGGTATTCGTCAGCGTCATCGGTACACGCAATGGCCGCTTGGAACAAGAATCCTACGCGAAGAAAATCTACGCACAAGAAGTGAACGGCCAATTGCTGTCTGCGATACAATTGACAACTGCGTCTGGTATTTGCGCCATGGTTGATATGGTTGTTGAAGGTAAGTTGCCACAAAAAGGCATGGTTCGTCAGGAACAAGCTAGCTTGGCAGACTTCACAGCAAACCGCTTCGGTCGTTACTACGCACTGTAATCCACACAATTAGTTTTCATCGCGGAGGCGCGGAGGTAGCAGAGATTGGTTTATTTCTGCACTCTGCGCCTCTGCGATTCAAGAGCACAAGATTAAACAAGAATTTATCGGAGCACTTATGACAAAAGATATCAACACTTTGCTCAGCAGCCTCGGCGTCAACATGGCTGACTACCAAGGTCAGGACATCCCTAGCGTTTCCCCTATCAATGGTCAAACGATGGCGACTTTGCGTGCTGACACAGCTGCAGAGGTCACTACAAAAATCGACCGCGCTCACGCTGCGTTTTTGCAATGGCGTAAAGTACCTGCGCCACGTCGCGGCGAATTGATCCGTTTGTTTGGCGAAGAATTGCGCACACATAAAGCTGAGTTGGGTCAGTTGGTGACGTTGGAAGCTGGCAAAATTTTGCAAGAAGGTTTGGGTGAAGTGCAAGAAATGATCGACATCTGCGACTTCGCAGTTGGTCTCTCACGTCAATTGTACGGTTTGACGATCGCGTCTGAACGTCCAGGCCATCGCATGATGGAACAATGGCATCCAGTTGGCGTTGTGGGTGTGATTTCTGCGTTTAACTTCCCAGTCGCAGTGTGGGCATGGAATGCCGCGTTGGCATTCGTTTGCGGTGATTCCGTGACATGGAAACCATCCGAAAAAACTCCATTGACAGCCGTTGCCACTCACGCTTTGTTCATGAAAGCAGTAGCGCGTTTCAATTTGACAGGCAACGATGCACCAGCAGGTTTGGCTGAGTTGATTATCGGCGCACGCGACACTGGCGCGCAAATGGTAGAAGACAAACGCGTTGCTTTGGTTTCTGCAACAGGTAGCACACGCATGGGTCGCCAAGTAGCAGAAGTTTGCGCAAAACGTTTGACACGTACCATTTTGGAATTGGGCGGTAACAACGCCATGATCGTTGCCCCAAGCGCAGATTTGGAAATGGCTGTTCGCGCCATCACTTTCTCTGCAGTTGGTACAGCGGGTCAGCGCTGCACAACCTTGCGCCGTTTGTTCGTCCACGACAGCATCTATGACACCTTGGTACCACGCTTGAAGAAGATCTACGCAGGTCTACCAATCGGTAATCCATTGGAGAAAACCACTTTGATCGGCCCATTGGTCGACAAGGCTGCGTTCGACATGATGCAAAACGCCTTGGAAGCAGCAAAAGCGGATCAAGGCCAAGTGTTCGGCGGTGAACGCGTGACAGTAGCAGGCTGCGAAGATGGCTATTATGTTCGTCCTTCTATCGTTGAAATGCCAAGCCAAACTGAACACATGCATCACGAAGTGTTCGCGCCTATCATGTACATCGTTCGTTACACTGATCTGCAACAAGCGATCGCCATGAACAACGAAGTACCACAAGGTTTGTCTTCCAGTATCTTCACAACCGATATGCGCGAAGCCGAATTGTTTGTATCAGATGTCGGTAGTGACTGCGGTATCGCCAACGTCAATATCGGCCCATCTGGCGCTGAAATCGGCGGTGCGTTTGGCGGCGAAAAAGACACAGGCGGTGGTCGTGAATCTGGTTCTGATTCTTGGAAGGCTTACATGCGCCGTTCTACGAACACAGTCAACTACAGCCACTCTTTGCCATTAGCGCAAGGCATTAGCTTTGATATCTAATCGTTAGAAGAGATCCCTGCACAAACTAGTGCGCAATCGAATTTTGAAGAAAAACGGCGCTCAATCTTTGAGCGCCGCTTCAGAGTAAGAAATAAATTAAAGATCTAAAACCGGTAAGTTCATTGAGGCCCGAACAGAACGCTGTTTGGGCTTTTTTTTGGACTCAAATTCCTATGACTAATCAGGCTCGGCATCGGCATCAAGCTGACGCAAATAGTTGAGCTTCTCGCCAATTTTGATTTCCAAACCACGCGGCACTGGTTGATACCAACTAAGCCCTTCTAGACCTTCAGGCATATAGGTCTCGCCAGCCGCATAAGCATGCGGCTCATCATGTGCATACCGATACGATTTTCCGTAGCCCAGTTCTTTCATGAGCTTGGTTGGTGCATTGCGTAGATGTTCGGGGACCCCGCGCGTTTTGTCTTTCGCGACGAAAGCACGCGCCTCTTTATAGGCCATGTAAATCGCATTCGATTTCGCAGCACAAGCCAAATACACAACCGCTTCCGCCAACGCCAATTCACCTTCTGGCGAGCCTAAACGCTCATAGGTTTCCGCTGCATCCAAACTAATCCGCAATGCTCGAGGATCGGCAAGACCAATGTCTTCACTGGCCATGCGAATAATGCGGCGTGCTAGATAACGTGGATCAGTGCCACCATCAAGCATGCGCACCAACCAATACAAAGAAGCATCGGGGTTCGAGCCGCGCACCGATTTATGCAAAGCCGAAATCTGATCATAGAAGGCGTCACCACCTTTATCAAATCGACGCAATGCATCGCCTAAACACTCGGCCAAAATACTGGAATCGACTTCTCGTACTTGTTTGGCTTGTGCTGCGCGTGCCGTGATATCGAGGTTATTCAAGAGTTTGCGACCATCACCATCGGCACTCGCAATCAGGCTGGCTTTCGCTTCTGTGGTGAATTGAAGCCCATCCAACTCACGCACACAAGCACGGTCAACTAATTGCTCAAGATCACTCTCGGTCAAAGACTTCAGCACATACACTGCCGAACGCGAGAGTAAAGCGCTGTTGACTTCGAACGAGGGATTTTCGGTAGTCGCACCGATAAAGCTAAATAAGCCACTCTCAACATGCGGCAGGAAAGCATCTTGTTGACTCTTGTTGAAACGATGGACCTCATCAACAAACAGTATCGTACGGCGCTGCATGCTTGCACGCACAAACTCAGCGCGTTCGACGGCATCACGTATGTCTTTCACACCCGACAAAACCGCCGACAAGGCGATGAATTCAGCATTGAAAGCTTGCGCCATCAAGCGTGCCAAAGTCGTCTTCCCAACGCCAGGCGGCCCCCACAATAACATGGAATGCGGCTCACCCGATTCGAAAGCGACGCGTAAGGGTTTTCCAGTACCCAGCAAATGTTGTTGGCCAATCACATCATCGATGGTCGCTGGCCGCAAACGCTCAGCGAGCGGTTGGTAATTCGTTTGTTCTAGACCGAACATTATGGACGCAACACTTCCGCGCCAGCTGGCATGACAAACTTGAATTCGCTCGCGCCGAAATTCGGATTACGCTCGAAGTTATTCAAGTTTAAAGTTGAGATCTGGCCAAAGGTGTCGCGCAATTCCATCGCGATCGGCAGACCATCTTTCATGCCTATGCGTATCACTTCAAACTGCGTGTCTTTTTCTTTCGGAATCGCTTCTAGCCATTCGATACCTTGATTGGTGCCAGCATCTTTCAGAGTGAAATTTTTCTCTAAGTCAGTACTACCAAATAAGATCGCGGCAGGACTAGAACCAATCGCATTGCCCAATGTTTTGATCGTCACTTGGTTCAGATCCTTATCGAACATATAGAACTTGTCGCCATCGGCTTGCAAGCTTTGCTCGTAGGGTTTGATGTAATTCCAAATGAATTTACCAGGGCGCGAAAATTTGAAAATGCCCGATGAGGTTTTCCCCGGCTGCACCTTTCCATTGACTAACTTGACCTGAACCTGCACGAAAGTACCCTTGGCCGTCTTCGTGTTGACGACAAACGACTTAAACTGTTCGATTGCTGACGCCGACGCAAGGCCCGAAATCAACATTGCGCTACTGGCAAATACGGTAGCAATCCATTTTCTTGAGATCATCATATTCTTTTTCATTTCATTCTTTTCGTTGAGAGGAAGTGTCATTCAGCAAGCCTTCCTCTCATAACGCAGCTGAAAGCATTTGGCTTACGCGCACAGATTCAGCACGACTTACTCAGCGTTCCCAGTCGGCACCAAAATCTCACGATTACCATTTGACTGCATGGTCGAAACCACACCACTGGCTTCCATTTGCTCTAGCAAACGTGCGGCGCGGTTATATCCAATCCGCAGATGACGTTGCACCAAAGAGATCGAGGCACGACGATTCTTAAGGACGATGGCCACCGCTTGATCATACAAAGCATCAGCTTCACCACCGCCCTCGCCTGGCGCCAAAGCGTCACCGCCTTCTTCCAGCACGCCACCTTCCAAAATACCTTCGATGTAATTTGGTTCGCCTTGTTCTTTCAAATGCTTCACCACACGGTGCACTTCATCATCGGAAACAAACGCACCATGCACACGAATCGGCAAACCCGTACCTGGCGGCATGTACAACATATCACCCATACCAAGCAAAGATTCCGCACCCATCTGATCCAAAATCGTGCGTGAGTCGATCTTACTACTGACTTGGAAAGCGATACGCGTTGGAATATTGGCTTTAATCAAACCAGTAATAACATCAACCGATGGACGTTGCGTCGCCAAGATCAAATGCAAACCGGCGGCACGCGCTTTCTGTGCAATACGCGCGATCAATTCTTCAACCTTCTTACCGACCACCATCATCAAATCTGCCAACTCGTCGATGATGATGACGATGGTGGGTAATTTCTCTAGTGGCTCTGGTGCATCGGGTGTCAAGCTAAATGGATTCGGAATATGCTCTTCGCGCTTGGCTGCTTCAGCAATCTTCGCGTTATAGCCCGCTAGGTTACGCACACCGAGTTTGGACATCAGCTTATAGCGCCGCTCCATCTCATTGACGGCCCAATTCAAAGCATGACCTGCTTGGCGCATATCGGTCACCACCGGCGCCAACAAATGAGGAATGCCTTCGTAGACCGACATCTCCAACATCTTAGGATC
This sequence comes from uncultured Burkholderiaceae bacterium, assembly GCA_964459555.1. Lineage (GTDB taxonomy): Bacteria > Pseudomonadota > Gammaproteobacteria > Burkholderiales > Burkholderiaceae_D > Undibacterium. The sequence goes on from CAYWNE010000026.1 coordinate 17,474, forward strand.
GATCAAGATCATGCGCACATCATTCGGATCAGACTTATACAGCAAGGACAAAATGGTTGCGTTAATACCGACGGATTTACCAGAACCCGTCGTACCAGCAACCAATAAGTGCGGCATCTTGGCGAGGTCAGCAACGATAGGATGACCAGCAATATCTTTACCGAGCGCCACAGTTAAATTCGAGTGACTGTCGTTATAGACTTTCGAACCGAGGATTTCAGTCAAACGCACAATCTGACGCTTAGGATTCGGCAACTCCAAACCCATGTAATTCTTACCGGGAATGGTCTCGACCACACGAATCGAGGTCAAGGCAAACGAACGCGCTAAGTCACGTGCCAAACCAACGATTTGACTGCCCTTCACACCGGTCGCTGGCTCAATCTCGTAACGGGTAATAACAGGACCAGGATAGGCCGCAATCACTTTGACTTCGACGCCGAAATCCGATAACTTCTTCTCGATCAAACGACTTGTGAATTCCAAAGTCTCGACGCTGACCGTTTCTTGACTGACAGGTGGCTCGTCGAGCAAAGACAAAGGTGGCAAATTGGTTTCTGGAATATCGTCGAACAAAGAGGTTTGACGTTCTTTCTCTATGCGTTCAGATTTTTGAACAGCGACCACTTGCGGCTCGATACGAATTGGTGGAGCTTCGACAATCTTCGCACGTTCTTGGACGACAGTGCTTTCACGTTTAACCGCAGCGGTTTCGCCCAAGATGCGATCTTCTCTATCCGTGTATTTCTTGCGGATGAACTCAAAAACGCTTTCCAATAGACTGCCCGTGTTTTCGGCGATCTGCCACCACGACAAATGGAAATACAGGCTGACACCAATCGCCACTAACAATAGCAACAACAAGGTCGCCCCGGTAAACCCAAACGCCGCAAAGCTGAGATTGCCTATTAACTCGCCCAACACACCGCCATGTGCCCCGGGCAATGCAACTTTCATGTTGTAGAGGCGTAGAGACTCAAGGCCCATGAAGCCAAACAAGATCAACGCGAAACCAATAAGTTTGATGACTTTCTCAAGTTGATGAACTTCATCTTCCGCCTGTCCCAACTTCGAACGCGCGACGCGACGATAATCGTTCCAAACGAAGCGCAGCAAGGCGATACAAAACCACCATGCGGAGAAACCGAAAATAAAAAAGGCGAGATCAGCGATATAGGCGCCAAAGCGGCCACCGATATTGTGGAATTTCGTCACTTCGATCGCGCGCGACCAGCCTGGATCAACGTTCGAGAAGCTTGCCAAAATCAATATCAAGTAAGCACAGCTCACGGCGAAGAACAACCAACGCGCCTCACTCAAAAGCAAAACCAAACGGCTAGGCAATTGAACCGGTGGTGCAGGATTGCGGCTGCGTTTGTAACCCTCGTTGGAATTTGTCATAAATTTATCAGTACTATCAAAACCAGAGGCCGAGATACCAGCAAAACCCCTTCCTCTTATGCAGCATAGATTGTAGGGCAAAACGAAGGCTTGGTGCTAAGGAATCATTGCCAGAAATTTACTTTGCATTATTGAACAGCGAGCATACTGACCAGCAGCATTGCGCTGCCAATAATTTCCACCGTAAAAAAGGGCGCCGCGAATCAAATGTCCACGCCTCCGTCAGATTTCACTCTCTCACTCACATCGACCTGATTGCACATGCAAGCGCTCTACAGCATGGCGGTATTGCGTCGACAATGCTGAGCAAATTCGCATGCGATTTCAATAATTCGACCCGGCGAATCACACATTTTTGCAACAGCACATAAAAAAACTTTGAAATCTAGTTCTTTCAGTTTTATAGTGCATGTAAATCGATTTACATAAACAATAAAAATGTAAAATATTAGACGTAGGCAAGTTTTTTCACCAAGTGCTGCACAAAGAAACGAAGCCCGCAAAGAAATCGATTAAGGCAAAGCACGCCCTGCATCTGAACTAACAAGAAAGGTCGCTAAGATCAGTTCAGATTCTGCGTGCCAGTACACACTTGGAGATTTCAAATTGAAGACACGTCGCATCCAACTTTTACGTGGCATGATCGCCTTATTCGCCACACTCTGTTTCCACACTAGCTTCGCCGCTTGCTTGACTGCGGAAGTGGAGCCCAATAACACCGATACCGCGGCCAATACGGGCGTTTGCTCAGGCACCAACATCACTGGCACGATTAGTTCGAGTTCCGACTATGATTGGTATCGTATCGATGTTGCCGCTGCTGGCACGATTACCATCAGTCTCTCACATGCGAGCGGCATCGATCTTGATTGGTATCTTTATCCTGCAACCGGTAGCTATGTTGCCTACAAATCGACTTCCAGCAACCCAGAAGTGGGAAGTTATAACGCACCAGCTGCTGGGACCTACTACATTCGTATCAAAAACTACTCTGGCACTGGTAGTTATACACTCAACGTGACCTTCCCAAATAGTGGCAACACTGGCGGTGGTGGGGGCGGACCAGTAACACCGCCAGTTACCGGCGCTGTTACTGGTAAAGTCTGGCTCAATGGTGGCGCGATTTCACAAACCAATACCGACGTATTTGTAAATGGTTTGCGCCAAGCCACTGGCAAAAACGCTTCCGTGCCCAACATCAATAGCACGACCAACTGCAGCACAGACTGGAATACTACGCCATGCCCACGTGTCGCCATTATCACTGCGGCAGCGGTCAACCAAGCTGATGGTGTCGATAAATTCACAAATGACACTACCAGCGGCACTTGGTCTTACTACAATCTCTTCCAACGCCACGGCTTTTCACCTAAGCATATCTTGAGTCACCACGACACTTATGCGAGCAACTCAAGCAACACGAGTACGCAAGGAAAAGCCAATATCGCCATCATCAATCAAGCTGATTTGGTCTATGTCATCGGCGGTGATCAATCGCGTCTCGCTCGAACCTTCTTGAAGGACGACGGCAGCGATAGTGATCTATTGGCCGCGATCCGCGCTCGTTACAATGCCGGTAGCTTCATCTATGCAGGCGACTCAGCAGGAACAGCCATTGCGCCAAGCATTTCCTATGGCGAAGGCATCAGTATCGGTTACCTCAATCAGAATACCTTGCGCTCCATCACTCCTGCTGATTGCCCTTACGTGGCACCAGCTTCGGACGGTACACCTGCACCATCCTGCCTTACCCACCCTAGCAATGTCGACTACGGCACCAAGATCAAAGGATTTGGCTTCATTCCGAATGCCAATGTCGATACCCATTTCGACAATCGCGCCAGCCGTTCCGGTCGTTTAGGTCGCTTCATCGCTGCGCTGAAAAACATCGGACCGACGGTGAGCTACGGTATCGATCAAAACACCGCGCTGTATGTGAACGGTGATGTTGCCACTGTCTATGGTGCGGGTGGTGTCTTCGTTGCTGAGGCGACGAGTTCAAATTTCGGGACTGGCACCAAGTTTAGTGCGACTGCAGTGCGTTTATCATACTTGACTGCGGGCGATAGTTTCAAATTCAGTGATCGCACCATCACTTCGACAAAATCCTATTTGATTGGCTCAACCAGTGCGCCATATCAATACAGTTCCGCCTTGAACTCTAGTGATATTTTCGCAGTCGATGCCAATGGCGTGGGCAGTAGCAGCGCAACCTTCAAGCACATGGCCGATCAGACGCCAAGCTCCAGTACAGGAACAGCCCCGTCTGATAGTTACAATCCGAAATCCTTCACTTTAACCTTTAAACGCGACGCACAAACCCAGTCGTACAAGAACGCCAGTGGTAGCTATAGTGGTCCTTACACCATCAAAAAAGCGCTATTAGATATCAACTAAGAACGAGTCATCATAAGGTATCGCTCATACCCTCCCTCGTTTGGAGACTTACGATACCAATCACAAGACGAATAACGGCAACCTCTTAGGGGTTGCCGTTTTTTATTGCTTTAAATAAACACTCTCCACAAAACCTCCGCCTCACCCAATTGAATTTCTTCATAATTTCAGATCAATCATAAAAATTCGTAGTTTTACTACATCAAAGCGCTTTGAATTTCCGTAAACAGGCTATGATTCATACATAAATACAAAATTCTTAGAAATTAGACACATCACGTAGTATAGATACGGAAGATCAGACCATGAAACTTCGCACTAAAACATATTTGACTCAATTGAGCCTTATTTCTTGCATCATGTTGAGCGCTTGCGGTGGTGGCGGGGGCGGCAATCAAAGTGGCGTCAGCTTCACCCCAAGCACCCCCACAGGAACCACCGGAAACACGGGAAGCACAGGAAGCAGTAGCACAACCGAAACACCGAGTGCCAATTTACCCGTCGTGGACATCAGCGCCATTAGCAAACAAGATCCCGGTAGCACGCTCAATGCCGATTGGCAAAATGGCGTCTTCATGGAAATTTACGTGCGCGGCTACAAAGATAGTGATGGCGATGGCAAAGGTGATTTACAAGGTTTGATTCAAAGTCTCGATTATCTAAAAGACCTTGGCATCTCTGGCATATGGCTCATGCCGATTACCAAGAGTGAAGACCGCGATCATGGTTATGCAGTGAAGGATTATCGAGATATCGAAACTGACTACGGCAAACTCAGCGACCTCGATGAACTCTTGAAACAAGCCCACGCCAGAGGCATCGGTGTGATACTCGACTATGTCATGAATCATAGCGCCAACACCAACCCTCTTTTCGTCAATTCCGCAGACACGACCACTAATCTCTATCGCAACTGGTACGTTTGGAAAGACACCGCTCCAAGTGGCTGGAATATCTTTGGCGCAAATCCTTGGTATAGCACGAAGAACGGCGCCTACTTTGCCGCCTTCTACTCCGGCATGCCAGACTTCAATCTCAACAACCAAGCCGTGGTCGATTACCATCAAAACAATCTACGTTTCTGGCTCAATCGCGGTGTCGACGGCTTCCGCTTTGATGCCGTTGGCAATTTGATTGAGAACAGTGCTGGTGCGTGGGAAAGCCAACCAGAAAGCGTGGCCTTGATGGGTAAAGTGCAGCAAAACGTCAAACAGTACGACAAGCGTTTCATGGTCTGCGAAGCGCCTGGAAATCCATTACTGTTTGCTGCCAGCAGCTCATGTGGCAGCGCCTTCGCCTTTGGTCACAATTATGATCTCGTGAACGCAGTGAAGGGACAAAGCAGTGCCATCCAAAACGTGGCGAACTACTTTAACAATGCTCCCACCACCATCTCAACCATGATCTCTAACCACGATTCTTTTGCTGGAGATCGTTTATGGGATCAAGTCGGAGGTGACCTCACACTCTACCGCTTGGCGGCAGCCAGTTACTTACTACAACCCGGCACGCCGTTCATCTACTACGGCGAGGAAATTGGCATGGCGGGCGCTAGCAGCCTCAGTGGTGACACGAAACTGCGTACGCCAATGAGTTGGACCAGCAACGCCTCAAACGCAGGCTTTAGTAGCGGCACTCCATTCCGTACGCTATCTACCAATGCAAGCACGCAAAACGTCGCCAGCCAAATCAGCAATCCAGACTCTCTACTTAATTTTTACAAAGCTTTGATCGCCTTACGCAAACAACGCCCTTCATTCGCCAGTGGCAACTATCAAAACGCACAGAGTGGAGGAAATCTCGTGAGTTTCGAACGCCAACTTGGTAAAGAACGCAGTCTGGTGGTACTGAACTACAACGGCAACACGAGCACCACCATGGTACGCAACCTACCAGCCAATGCCAAATTGACACCGATCGCCATTGCCAACATCACACCTCCGGCAGCCAGTAATGCGGACAGCAATGGCATCGCCTCCATCAGTTTGCCAGCGAAGGGCTTTGCCGTCTTTAGCGTAGAGTAAGCAGCCGAGGCTGGTCACTTACGCACTGAGATTCTCAAACATGGGTTTGTCGCCGAATAAAGCGACAAACCCACTCCTCTCCAATCCTCGCAAGTGGCTTTGGCTTGATGTGGGTAAAGTCAAGTTTCTCCAAATCTGGGATAATGTCGAAGTTTTGATCGATCGCCAGTAAGGATCATGAAATATCCGATCGAATCTTGCATTTTATTTATGTGCTCCGCAATGTCCTCTGCGAGCGATGTCGTTGACCCATTTTGGAAAAATTATGTCTACTACTAAACACGCCCATGTCTTGATTCTCGGTTCTGGTCCTGCTGGTTATTCCGCTGCTGTATATGCAGCGCGCGCCAATTTGAAACCTGTTTTGATTACAGGCGTTGAGCAAGGCGGTCAATTGATGACCACAACCGACGTAGAGAACTGGCCAGCAGACCCGAACGGCGTACAAGGTCCAGAATTGATGCAGCGCTTCTTACAACACGCCGAGCGCTTCAACACAGAAATCATTTTCGACTACATCCACACTGCTAAGCTGACAGAAAAACCTATCCGCTTGATCGGCGATCAAGGCGAATACACCTGCGATTCTTTGATTATCGCTACCGGTGCATCGGCGCAGTATCTCGGCTTACCGTCTGAAGAAGCCTTCATGGGTAAAGGCGTATCAGCTTGCGCAACTTGCGATGGTTTTTTCTATCGCGGCAAAGAAGTGGCGGTCGTCGGCGGTGGCAATACAGCGGTGGAAGAAGCACTGTATTTGTCCAATATCGCGAGCAAAGTGACAGTCATCCATCGTCGTGACAAGTTCCGTGCCGAAGCGATTTTGATTGATCGCTTGATGGCGAAAGTCGCCGAAGGTAAGGTTGAAATTAAATGGAATCACACACTCGACGAAGTCACTGGCGATGATTCTGGCGTGACTGGTATCAACATCAAAGCTGCCGACGGTAACATCAGTGCAGTTCCTGTGCACGGTGTATTTATCGCCATCGGCCACAAGCCTAACACCAGCATCTTCGAAGGCCAGTTGGAGATGAAGAACGGCTACATCATCACCAAGATGGGTAATGAAGGCATGGCGACAGCAACCAATGTACCTGGCGTTTTCGCGGCAGGTGACGTGCAAGATCACATCTACCGTCAAGCGATCACCAGTGCTGGCACTGGTTGTATGGCAGCGCTCGATGCACAACGCTATCTTGAAGGCGAAGCGCACTAAATCTGCAGACATATCGCGAGACTTCAGACGTAACCTGATTTTGCGGAAGGCAAGCCAAATAGTTCTCAACTAATTGGCTTGCACTAATACTAAGAATCACACTTAGACTTATAACTCAAGCGGACATTGAGACTATGGCAGGCTCTCTCAAATCTTTCGCTGATCTTCAGCAAGTGGGCAAACAGCTCAAAGCGCAGCAAGAACAAAAAGCAAAAGAAGATGCTGAACGTAAAGCGCGCGAAAAGCAGGCCGCCATCGAGGCTAACCTTTTCCGCCACAGCGTCGGTGAGGTTCAAGCTTTGAAGTCTAAGAATGTCGCGAACCATCACCCTGTTCCTCCACGACCTGCACCGATTCCTTATCAACACATTGCCGATGAGAGGGCTGCATTTCAAGAATCGATCTCGGATGAATTCGATGCAGGAAGCCTGCTCGATGCCGATGAAAACCTCAGTTACACGCGGCCTGGCGTAGGAATCGACGTCGCAAAAAAATTACGTCAAGGTGCATGGACTATACAAGCACAGCTTGACTTACATGGCATGCGACGCGACCAAGCGCGCGACAATCTCGGAGAATTCATTCGGCGCTGTGTGCGCAATGGTTATCGTTGCGTGCGCGTCATTCATGGCAAAGGTCTGGGATCTATCAACAAAGAGCCTGTACTCAAAAACAAAGTACGCAATTGGTTGATACAGAAAGAAGAAGTGATCGCCTTTAGCCAAGCGACTGCCGCCGATGGTGGCGCAGGTGCTTTAATCGTGCTACTGCGTTCAAGTTAATGACCGGGTCGATCCTGTTCTTACTTGAAAAAATCAATAAACGCTCTGAGTTTGACCGGTATCTGCGCTCGACTTGGGAAGTACAAATACATACGCTCAGCCGGCGGCAAATAGTCTTGTAAAATCAGTTGCAAATTTCCAGCATCAACTAGGTGCTGCACGTAATCTTGATAGGTGTAGCAAATGCCCAAATCATCGAGTGCTGCTCGCACCAAAGTCTGGAAGTCGTCGCAGATCAAAGATCCGGAAGTCACTACGCTCAGCAATTTTTTTCGTACATAAAATTCCCAAGCGTAAACCGCACCACTCGGAAAGCGAAACTGCAAACAATTATGTTCAAGCAAGGCTTGCGGATCTCTCGGTACACCATTCGCTGTCAAATAATGTGGAGTGGCGCAAGCCACAAATTGGAGTGCGGGGCCGATCGGCACAGCAATCATATCCTGCTGCAGGCTCTCACCGAAGCGAATGCCTGCATCGAAGCCTTGCGCAACAATATCAACCAGCTGATCACTAACAACGACCTCCAACTTAATGTCAGGATAGGCCTGATGAAATGCTGCAACTTTCGGCGCGAGGACTAGATGAGCAGCCGCACGCGGCACATTTAAACGCAAAATTCCACTTGGGCTCTCACGCAGGCTATTTAGGTCTTCAAAAGCTTCGGCGATTCCTGCCATCGCTGGTTGCAGTCGCTGCAACAATGCTTCCCCCGCTTCACTCAGGCTAACGCTACGCGTGCTCCGATTCAGTAGTCGAACGCCAAGACGCTCCTCCAACTTACTCATGCTATGACTGACCGCAGAAGGCGTGATTTTTAGCTCAATCGCAGCACGCCGAAAATTACGCGTGCGCGCGACGACAACAAAAGCGTGTAAAGCGTTGAGATCCATGCCGCACCTTTCAGAGAAATTTCACCATTAATGAAAACAACTCATTAATTCGATGAATATAGCAGCAATTGTATTCACCAATATGCAAACCTACAATAGCCCCTAGTTCTCGCGATGAAGTTCGCGCTCACTAACGATCAATTCATAAAGGAAGCAGCATGGCAACATACAATTTCGAAGGTAAAACCATTTTCATCACTGGCGGAAGCTCTGGTATCGGCCTCGCTAGCGCCAAACAGTTTATCGAACAGGGTGCACAACACGTCTACATTAGCGCCCGCGACGCGAAAAAACTCGCGCAAGTGAAACAAGAACTGGGCGAACGTATCAGCACGATTCAAGTCGATCTCAGTCGAATCGACTCTATCGCGCAAATGGCGCACCAACTTCAGGGAAAGAAAATCGACGTCTTGTTTGCCAACGCTGGCATTGCTGAAAACAATGTCTTGGGCGACACCAGCGAAGCGCAGTTCGACGCAAGTTTCGACACCAATGTAAAAGGCGTTTTCTTTACGGTGCAAAGCTTACTGCCGAATATTGTCGACGGCGGCAATATCATTTTGAATGCCTCGGTCGCCTCGAATAAGGGTATGAACTTCCTAAGCGTTTATAGTGCGACGAAAGCGGCAGTACGTTCATTCGCGCGTACTTGGTGCAACGACTTAAAAGCGCGCAAGATCCGTGTCAATACGATTAGTCCAGGCGTCACCGAGACACCGATTCTGACAACAGGTTTAAAGATGAATGAAGAAAGCCTGCATGGACTAAAACATTTCTTAAGTGATGCAGTGCCGGCAGGACGTATCGCTGCAGCTGAAGAAGTCGCTCGCGCCGTCGCCTTTCTAGCATCGGATGCAGCAAGCTTTGTAAATGGAATTGAGCTTTGTGTAGATGGTGGCTTTACACAGATTTGATTGAAATCGCTACACGCGAAAAGATAAGGACTCAATTCCGAATTGAATGAGCTTGCCGTGCAAGCGCCGCAAGCTCATTCATGACGCAACAAGAATTTTTACACCGCCTCTGGACCCGTCTCACCAGTACGAATACGGATGACCTGCTCTACATTCTGTACGAAAATTTTGCCGTCGCCGATTTTACCTGTGTGTGCTGCCTTGATGATCGCATCAACCACTTCATCACACACATTGTCATCAACTACGACCTCGACTTTGATCTTTGGCAGGAAGTCGACCACATACTCCGCACCACGATATAACTCAGTGTGACCTTTCTGGCGACCGAAGCCCTTGACTTCAGTGACCGTCAAACCAGTTACACCAACTTCAGCTAAGCCTTCGCGAACTTCATCTAATTTAAATGGTTTGATGATTGCAGTGATTTGTTTCATATAATCCTCGCCCTGTTTTAATCTTCTCACTCAATGTGAGTGTTTGATTCGTTTTACTAATCTCTGAACTTCGATGTAATCGGATAACGCCAATCGCGTCCAAAAGCGCGGTGCGTAATGCGTATCCCAACTGGAGCCTGACGTCGCTTATATTCATTAATTTTAATCAGACGCGTGATTTTCTCAACATCGGCCTCAGCGTAACCCGCCGCGATAATTTCGGCGCGTGACTGATTCTCTTCCATATAGCGCTGCATAATGCCATCGAGAATATCGTAGGGTGGCAAGCTGTCTTGATCTTTCTGATCTGGACGCAACTCAGCTGATGGTGGTCGTGTGATGATACGTTCCGGAATGACATCGGATAAGGAATTGCGATAAGTACAGAGGCGATACACGAGGGTTTTAGCAATGTCTTTGATGACCGCAAAACCACCGGCCATATCGCCATACAAAGTACAGTAACCAACCGCCATTTCACTCTTATTGCCAGTCGTCAGAACGATAGAACCGTACTTGTTCGACATTGCCATCAAGATGGTACCGCGAATACGCGCTTGAATATTTTCTTCAGTCGTATCTTCTTTCAGACCAGCAAATTCTTGACTCAAGGTGTCACGGAAAGCACTGAAGCATTGGTTGATCGAAATTTCATCATAGCGCACGCCAAGACGCTTGGCCATATCACGAGAATCGAGCCAAGAAATATCGGCCGTGTACGGCGATGGCATCATGATCGCGCGTACCTTGTCGACACCCAAGGCATCAACTGCAATCGCTAAAGTCAAAGCCGAATCGACACCTCCAGAGAAACCAATCAAAACACTAGGGAATCCATTCTTGGTGACGTAATCTCTTACCCCCAAAACCAAGGCTTGATACACCTGCGCTTCAACACTGAGTTCCGTTGCATACTGGCTCGGCAATGCGCGTGCGCCGTCAAATTCCACGATTTGCAGCTGTTGCTGGCAATGCGCAAGTTTGGCAACACAGTGTCCATCGGCATTCAAGACAAACGAATTACCATCGAAAATCAATTCATCTTGGCCACCTACCAAATTGGCGTAGACCAAGCTGAGGCCTTGCGCGCAAACATTGTCACGCATGACATCGAGGCGCAAAGCCTCCTTGTTCATATGAAATGGCGAACCATTGGGCACCAACAAGACTTGCGCCCCCGCCTCTTTGGCCCATCGCGGCGCGATTGGGTTCCAGGTGTCTTCACAGATATTGATACCAAAACGCGTGCCCTTCACTTCAAAAACAACTGCCTGATCACCACTATCAAAGTAACGTTTCTCATCAAACACCATATCGTTTGGTAAAGCGTGTTTCTGATAAGTAGCAAGAACCCGTCCCTGATGCAAAACCGAAACTGCGTTATAGTGATGTTGCTGGTTCGCCTGCACTCGATGAGGGTGACCAACCAGAACATGAAGATCGCCGAGTGTCGCTAAACGTTGCGCCAAATCCTGCAAGACCTGCTCGGTCTGGGTGTAAAAACCTGCACGTAACAACAAGTCTTCTGGAGGATAACCAACCAAGGACAATTCTGGCGTGACCACGATATCGGCGCCTTGCGCAGCAGCCTGACTGGCATAATCAAAAATCAGATTGGCATTCGCTTCAAGCGCACCAACCACACTGTTTATCTGAGCAATAGCAACTTTGACTGTCATACCTAAATTCAATCAGCAATGAAATCCGAAGACGCACATTATCGCACGCAGATAGTCGATTCACTAACAGAGATTGATGAACAAGAATGGCAAGCCTTGCTAGCATTGCAAGAGCATCGCACGCCGTTTTTGTCGTATGCATTCTTGTCAGCGCTTGAGAAGCATGGCTGTGTTGGTGTCGATACTGGTTGGCATTGCCGCTTCTTGTGCTTGCGCCTTAATACTGCACTGGTCGGTGTCATACCACTCTACGAAAAACACCATTCCTACGGCGAATACGTCTTCGATTGGGCATGGGCGAATGCCTATCACCAGCACGGCTTAGATTACTACCCCAAATTATTGGCCGCCATTCCATTCACACCAGTCTCAGGCAATCGTCTGTTAGCGGCGACTCCTGAAGCCAAACAAGCCCTAATCGAAGCCTTAACGCAAGTACGATTACTCGATGGCTATTCCTCGACCCATTTGTTATTCACTAGCGAAGATGAAGCCCAGCAGCTCGAACAAAAGGATTTTTTACTACGACAAACTGTGCAGTTCCACTGGAAAAATCAGTCTTACCAAAACTTCGAGCAGTTTTTAGCGAGCTTGGAGGCGAAGAAGGCTAAGAATATTCGCGCTGAAAGGCGTAAAGTCCGTGAAGCTGGGATACGCTTCGAACGCAAACGAGGCGCCGATATCACCTCACAAGATTGGGAATTCTTTACAGCCTGCTATAACAGCACCTACCGCCAACATCATTCCTCGCCCTACCTGAACCTCGGTTTCTTTCAAGAGATAGGGAAAAGCATGAGCGAAAACCTCATGCTGATTTTTGCTTATCGAGGCGAGCAAGCGATCGCCGCTGCGTTATTTGTCTATGACGAACAAAAGCTCTATGGTCGCTATTGGGGCAGCCTTGAGTACGTGCCGTGTTTGCATTTTGAAACGGCTTATTATCAAGCTTTGGAGTTTTGCATCGAACGTGGCATATTGTGGTTCGAAGGCGGCGCGCAGGGCGAACACAAAATGGCTCGCGGCTTTATGCCACATACCACTTACTCAGCGCACTTCTTGCGAGAACCCGCTTTCTACGACGCGGTGGCTAACTTTTTGCAACGTGAAAAACACGGGCTTGCAGAATACGTCAACGAACTCTATGAACACACGCCATTCCGAACTTAATCGCCAATTGCAGCGACGGAACGAGCGTAAGAAGTCCGAAATAAATGGGTAATGGCGCCGAACAAAACTAGGATAGATACTAGCTTGAGGCTCAACAAATTAGATGAATAGCAATAAACTCGCTATAAATCTCTGAAAAACACCTGCAATTGCAACATTTAATTGCGCAAAAGCTCATGCTTCTTCGTGAATTAGTGTTAAATCCTTTAAAATGTGCATTTGCAAAATCGAGGGTATAAAACCACCCCTTGCAAATCGAGCAATAACACCACTTTATTTTTCGGAAACACTTTCAGCATGGTCCAAAACGTCCACTTAGCCAGTAATGCAGCGCCAGCGAAAGCGCCGATGCGCCGTATTGGTCGTTTTACGATCACCGACAAATTGGGCAGCGGCTCCAATGGCAATGTCATGCTTGGACATGATCCAGTGATTGACCGTCCCGTCGCTATCAAGATCTTGAACAATCCTGGTGGGGCTTCCGACAAGAAGCAACGCGAACAGCAATTCATTAATGAAGCACGCGCTGCGGGTCGCCTCTCGCATCCCAACATCGTCACCATTTACGATGCGTCGACCGAAGGGAACACAACCTTCATCGCGATGGAATTCTTGCAAGGCAAAGATTTACGGGAATTAATGTCGAATGGCAAGCGCTTCGATGTGATTGAAGCTGCCAGCATTGCCTACAAAGTCGCCAATGCCTTAGCCTTCGCTCACAATCAAGGTGTGATTCATCGCGATATCAAGCCAGCCAATATCTTTTTGGTCGGCGATAACCAGCCTAAGGTTGTGGATTTCGGTATTGCCCGCGTCCCTAATCGCACCGTCGATGCCGATGGACAACCGCAAACCCTGTTCAAAAATAATCTAATGGGGACGCCCAACTACATGTCCCCGGAACAGGCAGCGAGCCAACCCGTTACAGCCTTAACCGACGTCTACTCATTGGGCGCAACTTTGTACGAAATGCTGACCAACCAAAAGCCTTTCCCCTCGTCAGATTTCGACAAGCTGATGTACAACATCGCTCGTAAAACGCCTAAATCGCCAGACCTCATCAACCCTGATGTGCCAGAACGTTTGGCTCATATTGTCATGAAAGCGATGCAGAAAAAACCGCATCGTCGCTACAAAAGTGCGGCAGAGATGGCACTTGCTCTCAACAAATTCCTAGCAAAAGAAAAGCGTGCACGGCGCAGCGGAAGTTCGTCGAGTGCATCGCACAAAGCGAGTCGATTCGCGGCAGAAAAATCGAGCTTATTCTGGCTGGGCTGGGCCAGCTTTATCATCGCTTCAATCTTGGTAATTCTGGCTTTCCAAAAATAGAAGGTCATGATTTTTCGGTTGAGACTTCGGATCTCACAACACTTAAGATCAAAAACAAAAAAGCATCGCCTGTTGACGATGCTTTTTTTATTGCCGCGTGTATCTGCGGCGTTTATCGCATAGACCGAAAAACTCAGCTGTTAGGCAAATTCACTGCGAGGCGCACAAGGCCTCAATTTATTAAGCCTGCGAAGTCTTTTGGTAATTGGCGACGCCAGTCAAAATTTCTTCGCGCGCTTCATCAGGACCACCCCAACCTTCAACTTTCACCCACTTGCCTTTTTCGAGGTCTTTATAGTGCTCGAAGAAGTGTTGAATTTGCTTGAGACGCAATTCATTCATGTCTTCAGGTTTTTGCCAGTGTTGGTAGATCGGAAGAATTTTGTCGATAGGCACTGCTAAGACTTTAGCATCCGCACCAGCTTCGTCATTCATCTTCAAAATACCGATAGGGCGGCAACGAACAACCACACCAGGGATCAACGGGAATGGTGTGATCACCAAAACGTCCACTGGATCGCCGTCACCAGAAATGGTGTCAGGCACATAACCGTAGTTGCATGGGTAATGCATTGCTGTGCCCATGAAACGATCAACAAAAATCGCGCCGCTTTCTTTATCGACTTCGTACTTGATCGGATCCGCATTCATCGGAATTTCAATGATGACGTTAAAATCGTTTGGAACATCACGTCCAGCTGGGACTTTATTTAAGCTCATAATGCACTTTCAAAGTAAATCGAATATATTCGGTAATGAATACGAGATTATAGCGATTTTTGACTCAATTTGGTGCATTGCAACAGGAATAGACTTGGTCGTCGGTAGGAAAAACCGCTGCGAACTTCATATGCCCGAGGTTTTCTGCGATAACGATAGCAAAACGCTAGCATCGAGTTGGCGCCAGTAAGGTTTCTCTCACGAAAAAGCTCCTCATCGCGACTTAGAACCAAATCGGAAGCAGACTAAGCTGAGACATCAGCGAGTGAATATTTGGGGCGAGCTGCTTAAAGTTTTGAGAATGCTTGGCAAAGTCCACAACTTGAATCGAGGACTTCGCCAAACAAATAGGATTGACGACAACTACAGCGTCGTCGCTATCGCACATTGGCGATAATAGTTAGCGGCCTGTTCGGCTTGACCAATAGTCTCATGCAAGCGAGCGAGACTAAGGTTAGATTCACGTATGGTACGTGGTTCAGTACAATGGGCCAAAGCATCTTCCAAGTGCACTTGCGCCTTGCCCCACAATTTTTGGTTGAAGCACAGCATACCTAAGGTTAATTCCAACTCAGCATTCTTAGGATGGGTCTGTAACCACGCCTCGCAATTCTCAATCTGCGTGCGTAAAGCGGCCGATCCTTCCGGTGCTGCGGCTTCGCGATACACGCGCAACAATCGGCTATCCCACTCCTCGGCTAAGGAAGCCTCAACAATGGAACGCGCATCTTCTGACAACTGACACTTGGTAAAGGCCGTCGCTGCGGTGAGCGCGATATAGCGATTCTTACGTTCTCCTGCAGGCACTTCATTCCAAACGCGGCGCAATGACTCAGGATCATGACCATGTTCCTTCAGCAAAGCTTCATAGGCCATCTCGCGCAAACGCCCTGCCAAAGCTGGATGAATTGCGTGATTCTTTTCGAGTGTACGCACCAACTTCACAACTTCGGCCCAATTCTTTGCTTGTTGATTCGCTTTCAGAGCCCACCGCAAGACCTGAATATGACGTTTGCCACGCGCATTCAATTCTCGCACAGCGTCCAAAGCTTGTTCAGCCTTGTGTTCATCGACGTAGAGCTCAGTCATGGTAACTAAGCGTGCAGTCTTATGCGCCTGATCTTCTTCGATACGGGTGAACCAGGCATTGCGACGCTCAAATTGCCCCATGTGATGGGCAGCGCGAGCACCGATCAAAGCACTCAATGCCGCATTCTCTGGCAGTTCAACAGCTTTTAATGCTGATTTCTCAGCATGTCCAAAACGTCCTTCAAACAAAGCTTTCAATGCTTCACGCAAGGCTTTATTGCTATCGCGTTCACGCTTCATTTGGCGATATTCCGACACCTTGGCAGGCATGTCCATCGCTGCAACAAACGTGCGCACCAAGAAATAAAGCACGACAAATAGCGCGAACAATATCAACAAGAAAAAATTAAGCGAGACGTCGATGCGCGTTGGCGGATAGAAAAACACAACATTGCCAAGGTTGTAGCGCGCCCCAACCGCAACCCCTGCCGCTAAAGCAAACAGAATCAGGAAACGAAAGAAGATACGCATTACGGCTTCACCTTGAAGTTACGCACCGAGTTCAAACTCTCAGTGAGAGCAGGCATCTCAATCGACAAATTATTATTCTGCACTTGCTTCAACAAGCTTTGCGCCGTCTGTGCTTGCTTGGAACGGACATCAAAATACTTCGCAATAATGTCTTGCGCCGCGATCATGTCACTACGGAAGGCGCCCTCGTTGCGTGACAAGAGTGCCAATCGCGCATTCAGCAATCGAAGCTTGAGATTTTCACGGGCGAAGTATGCTTGCGATGGACTGAGCAACAAGGCATCAGGTGAATTCACATTACGGACACGAACCAACTGCTTGACCTCGGTCCACATCTCACTGGAAAAACTTTGCCAATAATCTTGTACGCGGCTGCTGAAACTATTCTCGGCTGCCGCTTCGCTTTCTTTCTCGTTCTTACCCTTGCTTGGTTTCGGCAAGACCCGCAGCGGAGCCTTCGGTGGCGTTACAACTACCGGTGGTTTTTCGTCCGACCACAAAGGAATCGCATCGACTTGCGCAATCACACTATCGAGCCGCAAAACCAAACCTGTCATATCTAGTTGCGGCAAGGTCTTGAGCATTTCGATGTCTTTAGCAATCGCACGGCGCACGGCGATGAATTGCGCTTTTTCTGATTTGGCCAAGCGCGCATCGGCGTTCTGTAAAGCGATCAGGGCGCCTTGTACATTACCTGCCAATTGCAATTGCTGACTCGCTGTCGCCAACACTTGTTCGATCTCGGCCAAAGCCCATTCATCACGATTTTTCGAGAGATCTTGGTAGAGCTGTTCCAAGGCCAATTGCTGACCTTGCGCTTCCGCCTGCTTGCCTTCCAACAGGGTCACCTTTGACTGCAAGTCGCGTGAAGTTTCTTGCACCGTTTTCGCAATGCTTTTCACCTCTATATTCGAGACATCGGTCTGCTGCAAGCGACGCGCCATTTCGTCGCGCAAATCATGCACTTGTCTATTCGACGAATACCACTGCAAGCCAAGCAGAATCGCCAGCACTGCAGAAATTGCGTACGGCGTTTGCGGATTGCTCCAAAGGCTGGCCGACTTCACTTCAGCGGGAGCAGAAGCGAGTGGTGCCGCTGGCGTCGTTGGCGCGGTCTCGGTGACTGGATTCTCGGTCGAAGTGGGCGTCGACATGGCTGGATTAGGAGTAGTTTGATCGTTCATAGTGAGATTGTATCGCGAGTGCGAGGTTTTCGTCGCCTGAAGCAGTCTGAATTACGTGAACGAAGCCCGATTCTTTGGCTTTTTCGAAAATTCTGACGTGTGGCACGAAGATGAGCTGCTGTTGCATTTTAGCAACCAACACCTCACCTCCTAGAATCCGACACCATTCCAGTAAGCGTGGCAGTAATTCTGAACTGGTTATCACCCATGCCGATTGCGATTCCAAAGCATCACGCAAACGCTGCTGCAAAGGTTCATCGAAGTGCGGAATCATACGTTGATAAGCGGCAGCTTGAATCACATTCACTCCCGCTTGGCGCAAACGATCGGCAAGAAAATCTCGACCTGAATCGCCACGCACAATTAAGACTTGGCGTCCGGTCAATCGCTCAAGATCAAGCTCGTCCAACAAGGTTTCGGAATCGGTCTTGTCGGGATTGCGCGGAAAAATCAAAGGAGTGTTCTCAGG
>CAYWNE010000027.1:0-11903 GCA_964459555.1 uncultured Burkholderiaceae bacterium
GGAACAAAGCCCATAACTTCGGCGATTTTTAGAGTATTAACCCGACATTCTACCTTATAATCCTAGAAATCATAGGCAATCTCGCAAATTCAAGGCAGCTTTTTCGCTGAAGAAAATAGCAGTTTTCAATTTGATAAGTTCACCTATCTGGCGCGCTACGATCTCAACAAAATTGAATTCTTGGTTTGCGTATGGTTTTGACAATTTTCATGTTTCGAACAAAGTCACATGGGAATCGTCGAGAAGCCGCAAAGTGGAAGTCGACCATCCCCTACGATTTCTTCAGCAGGCCGCTCAAGTCGCGCCAATACACGAAGTGCGCAAGTGGCACTATAGAATGAAACAAAGATGAGTCGTGCTAGAACAAAACGAGCGTACAGCTCCGACACGAATGACGGGAATATCATTGACGAAAGATCGATGTCGATAAATGTATTCCGCATTGATGAACGAGTATGAACACTGAAGTACCAAGCAAGACCCAATTCCCATTAGATGCAGGTAAATTTTTATGTCTTTAGAACTCTCTGATGTAAAGCGTATCGCCAACTTAGCACGGCTTGAATTAAACGACGCCGAAGCTGCTTCAACTTTAGAAAAACTCAATGGCTTCTTCAGCATTGCGGAACAGCTCAAAGCCGTCGACACCACTGGCGTATCGCCACTGAGCCATCCACTCGCTGCGCAAATGCCAGAAATTTGTCTGCGCTTGCGTGAAGACGTGGTCACAGAAAGTAATCAACGCGAAGCCTACCAACAAGTTGCGCCAGCAACCCAAGATGGCTTGTATCTCGTGCCTAAGGTCATTGAGTAATCGCACTTTCTCTCAAGACCATCGCACGTCACAGATACACGTCGTCGCCACGCTACTAGCATCATCCTTCTTCGTTTGAGTCAGATATGCATCAACACACACTAAAGCAATTGTCTGCCATGCTGCAGGCAAAACAAATTTCTGCCACCGAGCTGGCACAGCACTACCTCACGCGCATCACAAGCAGCGAACTCAATGCTTTCACTCATGTCGATCAGAACTTGACCTTGGCACAAGCGAAGGCGGCTGATCAACGTCGCGCTGCAGGCGAAAATTCCACACTGCTCGGCATCCCGGTCGCCCACAAAGACATTTTCGTGACACGCGATTGGCGTTCAACCGCAGGTTCGCGCATGCTGGAAAATTACGTCAGTCCTTTCGATGCGACGGTCGTCAATAAACTCGCGAACGCTGGCATGGTCACGCTAGGCAAACTCAATTGCGATGAATTCGCCATGGGTTCGAGCAATGAAAATTCTTACTTTGGTGCGGTGAAAAATCCTTGGGATACTCGCGCTGTTCCAGGTGGTTCCTCCGGCGGCTCGGCGGCCGCGATTGCCGCACGTTTAAGCCCAGCGGCAACTGGTACAGACACCGGCGGCTCGATTCGTCAACCCGCTGCTTTCTGCGGTATCACCGGCATCAAGCCGACTTACGGTAGTGTCTCACGTTACGGCATGATCGCCTTCGCCTCCTCGCTCGATCAAGGCGGCCCAATGGCGCAAACAGCTGAGGACTGCGCGCTATTGCTGAACGCGATGGTGGGCTTCGACGACAAAGATTCGACCAGCGTCGCTCGTACAGCGGAAGATTTTGCACGCGACTTGGAACAACCACTACAAGGCTTGCGCATCGGTGTGCCACGTGAATTCTTTGGTGCTGGCTTAGCCGCCGACGTCGAGCAAGCTGTGTGCGCAGCCTTGAAGGAATATGAAAAACTCGGTGCGACTTTAGTCGATATCTCCTTGCCGAAAACTGAACTTTCTATCCCGGTCTACTACATCATCGCTCCAGCCGAAGCTTCATCGAATTTGAGTCGCTTTGATGGTGTACGTTACGGTCATCGCGCCGCGGACTACAAAGACCTGAACGACATGTATCGCAAATCACGCACCGAAGGTTTCGGCGATGAAGTGAAGCGCCGTATCCTGACTGGCGCTTATGTGCTGTCACATGGTTACTACGATGCCTACTATCTGCAAGCACAAAAGATTCGTCGCTTGATTGCGCAAGATTTCCAAGCCGCTTTCGAACAATGCGATGTCATCATGGGGCCCGTAGCACCAACAGTGGCTTGGGATATCGGTGCGCAATCTGACGATCCAATGGCAAACTATCTGGCCGATATTTTCACCCTGTCGACGAGTTTAGCGGGCCTACCAGGCATGTCGATACCATGTGGTTTTGGTCAAGGCGAAACCAATGCCAAACGTCCTGTTGGCTTGCAAATTATCGGTAATTATTTTGCGGAAGCGAAGTTACTCAATGTCGCACATCAGTTCCAAAAGGCGACTGATTGGCATACAAAAGCACCGGCCTGATCAACAAGTGAAACCCGCTCCGCGGAAATGTACAGAGAAAAAACCAGTAGAGTCCTAGAGATTCAAAAAGGAATGTAATATGCAATGGGAAGTCGTTATCGGTTTTGAGACCCACGCACAACTCAAAACGAACTCGAAAATTTTTAGTGGCTCGTCGACGCAATTCGGCGCTGAGCCAAATACTCAAGCGAGCCCAGTTGATTTGGCTTTACCCGGTGTTTTACCGGTCATGAATAAGGGTGCAGTTGAGAAGGCGATTCAATTTGGCCTCGCCGTAGGAGCGACGATTGCACCGGAGTCGATCTTCGCGCGCAAAAATTATTTCTACCCTGATCTGCCGAAGGGCTATCAAATTAGTCAATTCGAAATTCCGGTCGTGCAAGGTGGTAGCGTGTCTTGTGTCGTCGAAAAAGATGGCAAACAAGAAGTCAAAACCATACAACTGACACGCGCCCATCTCGAAGAAGATGCGGGTAAATCGCTGCACGAAGACTACCAAGGCATGACCGGTATCGACCTCAATCGCGCTGGTACACCTTTGCTCGAAATCGTTACTGAACCGGTGATGCGTAGCGCCGCCGAAGCAGTCGCCTATGCCAAAGCCCTGCACTCACTCGTCGTCTGGCTCGATATCTGCGACGGTAATATGCAAGAAGGTTCCTTCCGCTGCGACGCCAACGTTTCAGTGCGTCCAGTCGGTCAAAAAGAATTTGGCACACGCTGCGAAATCAAGAACTTGAACTCCTTCCGCTTCCTCGAAGAAGCGATCAATATCGAAGTACGTCGTCAAATCGAGTTGATCGAAGATGGTGGCACGGTGGTTCAGGAAACACGTCTATACGATCCCGATCGCAAAGAGACGCGTTCTATGCGTAGCAAAGAAGATTCCCAAGATTACCGCTACTTCCCCGACCCAGATTTGCCACCATTGCGTGTGAGCAGCGAATGGATAGAGCAAGTACGCAGCACCATGCCCGAATTGCCGACAGCAATGCGCGGGCGTTTCTCGGAGCAGTATGGCCTGTCCGACTATGACTGCATGGTACTCACGCAATCGAAAGCCATGGCCGCCTATTTCGAAGCGGCATTGGCGGCGAGCCCCGCAGGCGATCAAGCAGCGAAGGCAGCTCAAGCCAAACAAATCGCCAACTGGTTGATGGGTGATGTGTCATCGAGCTTGAATCGCGAAGGCATCGAGATCTCGGCGATTCCTGTCACGGCAGCACAACTCGCCCTACTCCTGCAACGTATTAGCGACGGCACAATCTCGAACAAGATCGCCAAAGAAGTGTTCGCGGCCATGTGGCAAGCGCCATCAAGTGATGTTGATCTCGCCGATAAAGTGATCGATGCCAAGGGCTTAAAACAAATCTCTGACGTCGGCGCTTTGGAAAAAATTATCGATGAAGTGATGGCGGCGAATCAGCAATCTGTCGACGCCTATCGCGCTGGCAATGAGAAAGCTTTCAATGCCTTGGTGGGCCAAGCAATGAAGGCAACCAAAGGTAAAGGTAACCCAGCACAGGTGAACGAGTTACTGAAGAAGAAACTTACGATGTAGAGTGTAGCAAGAAAGGCTGGGCCAAGCGGCCCAGTCGGTGAAATAATCGACAACTGTCGCGACTAGACATCGACGGCAGCTACATATTTATTTTGACTAGTTGGCCGCCACAAAGAAATTTGACACAGTCTGCATATCGTCGATTGAGGCGACTCCTGCCGTGACCTTCAACTTCAAATAAGACGTCAAAAAGGTGTATTGCGCTTGTGCAAGATCTCGCTTCGCAGTTACCAGTTGTTGTTGTGCATTTAGATAGTCGAGGTTAATGCGGACACCGCCTCTAATACTTTGCGCAGTAGCCTCAACCAAAGACTCAGCTGACTTAACCGCTTTCTGCATCGCTTCTAGCTTGATCACACCGGTTCGAATCGCGTTGTAATTTCTGCGAAGTTCCACATTAAGCTTATTGCGCACTGAGTCCAGCTCAGCATTAGCTTTTTCTTTTTGCGCGACTGTTTGCTTGGAAACCGCATTGACATAGCCTCCACTATAGAGCGGCACGACCAGTTGAAAACCTATCGTTCGCATATTGGTATCTTGCTTTTGTGTGCTCACCGTTTCAGATTTTGTATGACTGTATGTCGCATTCAAATCAACCCTTGGCGCGTGACCTGCTCGAGCTTTCAAGATCTCTTTATCGGCGATTTCAACCGCCAATTGAGCTGCTTTCAGTTCTGGGTTGTTCTTCTCCATCATTTGATGCCACACCTCGTAATCGCCATCGAGCAAGCCCGTGACAGGGAGGTCACTACGTAGAGAATCTAGACTCACGTTCTCAGCACCGAGCATACCTGCCAATGTGTTTGTGGCGTTTGAGAAATTATCGCGCGCCTCGAGTAACATGGCCTCCGCAACATCCAATTTTGACTGAGTCTCTAACATATCAGTCTTGGTACCCTCTCCCTTCTCGTACATACGTCGGTTGAGTCGCATTTGCTCGAGATAGGCATCACGTTGGGCCGTATATAGCTTGACCTGATCGTCGGCAAATTTGGCTTCAACATAAGCACCGAACAGGCGCGTCATCAGCTCCGCGTTTTTGGCATCAAATTGAGCATCACTATACTTAGTCTGTGCTTTCCCTTGCTCAAATCGCGCGTATGAATCCAGATTAAAAAGGGGTTGACGCAGGCTAACGCCTTTATTGCTACTAGGGTACTCCAAGTCGGTCAAACGAAGCTTGCCAGTGAGATCAGGGGAAACCATTTCACCTAGGTTCTTACTCTTACCAAAAGAGTACTGAACCTGGGGCAGAAGTGTTGAACGTCCAATTACTTCAAACTGTTTTCCAGCTTCCCGCTCTGCTTTCGCTGCACGGAAATTAGCATCATTTTGCAAGGCCAGTTTATAAGCCTCTAAAGGGCTAATCGCCTGCGCCATCGGTGCGACTGTTAAGGCAACGCCAAGGACAGAGTAAGAAATCGTTTTTGAATAGGTGCTCATTGCAATCCTCACTCTTCGGTGAAAGCTGTCTCTGCTCGGTTCAAAATAGGCTTGAGCAGATAATTCATCATGGTGCGCTCACCAGTCTTCACCACCATTTCGACCGGCATACCAGGACGTATTTGCAGTTTTGCAAGCTGCTTCATACCTTCTGGAGCCACGGCCGCTCGGACTTTGTAGTACGGCATACCTGTTCGCTCATCCACTGTACGATCTGCGGAAACCTGAGTAACAATGCCTGGAATATGCGGTGTTTTTGCAGAATTGAATGCAGAAAATATCAATTCAACAGGTAGATCCTTATGAACCTTGTCAATCAGGTTCACAGGTAACTGGCCTTCAATAATAAGATTATCTCCATCAGGCACCAACTCCATAAGTTTGAACCCACCAGGAACCACACCTCCGACCGTGAAGACATTCAGGCCAACCACCGTGCCACTAACTGGTGCTTTCACTTCCACGTTCTGGAATTCATATTCCAAAGCGGCGATTCGACTCCCCAAGCTTTCACACTCCTTCTGCACATCGGAAAGTATTGTTCTGACTTCTTTCTGATACTCCTGTTGACGTAGAGATTTACGCATCTCCAGCTCGCTCAACTGACGTTTAATTCGGCCAATATTGCCGAGATCCTCGGAAATAGCAGATCCCATTTGCGTATAGTTACGCTCCGCATCCAACAATCTGTTCCTCGCAACGTATCCGTCTTTTGCCAAATCACGCATTCCATCCAATTGCTCCTTCAGGAAGGCCAATTGCTGCTTCTTTCCAGCCATTGATTCTTCCATTCCTGTCAGTTGCATCTTCAGTCCTGCAATAGTTTCGTCTGTGACTGACAGATCTCCCTGCAGCGCACTTCGGCGTGCGGCGAATAGCTGTTCTTGCGTCAATAGATAGGTCGACACTCGCGGATCCGCCTTCGCATCGAGCAGGACTTTCGGGAAAGTAATCACTGAAGAATTACCACGCTCGGCTAAGAGGCGCGCCTCTGTCGCTTTCGCCGAATAGTATTGCGATCTCGCAGTCTCCAGATTTGATTTAGCCTGCACACTATTCATGCGAACCAATATCTGCCCCGCGCTCACATGATCACCTTCCTTGACAAAGATCTCTTCAAGAGTCCCCCCAAGTTGATGTTGAACCATTTTACGGTTGGTGGATACAGCTACATTGCCAGCGAGCGGCACACCTTGATCAAGAGGTGCAAGCGAGGCCCACAAAACGAACCCCAAGAAACCAAACAAAACTACAAACCAACCTAGGCGCGCATACGGTTTCTCATCAATATTCAGCACATTCCCGGCATCTTCATGCGGTACAACATCTGAAACATTCTCATTTATCTTTGCTAACGCTTTCATTTCGATTCACCATTTTCGTTTACCGCTGGACCAACCTGAGCTGCCGTGTCTGATCGAGCCCCTTGGCCATTGGACTGAGCAGCGATATTCGTCTGCGTTTGTTGACCGCCTTGTTGGGCGAGTTGTGGGTTCTTGGCGAGCAATTGTTGTTGGGCCTGTTGTTGGGCTTGCGCCAATGCTTGCAAGACTTGATCCCTAGGGCCAAATGCGTTCACAACTCCATCTCGAATGATGAGTAACTTTGACGTCACGCCTAGAACAGCTTGACGATGCGTCACGATTACAATTGTTTTGCCACGTTGACGCAAGTCAGTGAGTGCGGCGATAAGTGCCTGTTCACCGACATCATCCAAGTTTGAATTCGGCTCATCCAGAACGATAAACGACGGGTCGTCGTACATAGCTCGAGCAAGTCCGATGCGTTGCTTCTGGCCACCTGAGAGCCCTGCGCCACCGTCACCAAGAACTGTGTCGTAGCCTTTTGGGAAATGCAAGATCATGTCATGGACACCTGCGCGTTTCGCAGCCAAAATAACCTTTTCAGAATCCACTTCACCAAAACGCGCAATATTCTCGGCGACAGTCCCACCAAAAAGCTCTACATCTTGCGGCAAATAACCGACGAAAGGACCTAACTCATCTTTATTCCATTGATATACATCCGCTCCGTCAAGTCTTACCTTACCTGATGCTGCTGGCCAGATTCCAACCAGCAAGCGTGCCAAAGTCGATTTCCCGGAGCCTGACGGGCCGAGAATTCCCAAAACATCACCAGGAACAAGTCCGAAGGTAACTCCTTTGAGTACTGCCACTTGTGCACCTGGAGGTGCAGCGACTACAGACTCAACCGCCAATTGCCCAGCAGGTTTAGGTAACTCCATTCCTGGCTTCCGCTGAGGATTGTTTGAAAGGAGTTCAACTAGGCGCTGATAGGAGCTCTGCACCGAACTCCACTGCTTCCAGACGCCAATGAGCTGATCGATTGGTCCAGTGGCCTTTCCGAGCAGGATCGAACCGGCGATCATCATCCCAGGTGACATTTTGTTTTCAATTACTAGTAAGGCACCATAGCCGAGAACCAATGATTGAACTGAAACCCTAACGAACTTGCTAATCGCAGTGACAATCCCTGATTTCTCACTCGCTTCAGATTGCAACTGTAGAAAACGACTATGCTGTTTATACCAGCGCCCCATAAGGCTTGGAAGCATCCCCATTGACTCTATCACCTCGGCATTGCGCAGGTTATTGCTAGCAAGATTACTTGAGACAATCGCCATTGTATTGGCTTCTGCCAAGGGCTTCCGTGACACCCGCTCGTTAACCAAAGCAAGAATCACCATGAGTATTACGCAGGCTAAAGAGAAGAACCCAAGATAGACATTAAATAGGAAAATGACTGCAATATAGAACGGGAACCAAGGGGCATCAAAAAAGGCAAATAACCCGTTTCCAGTTAAGAACTGGCGGATCTGAGTAAGATCTTGCAGTGCTTGGCCGGCATTTCCACCACCTTTACGTAAGTTCTGTTCAAACGCTGCTGTGTAAACTCGGCGATTTAATTTCGCATCAAGGCTAGCACTCAAGCGAATGAGTACAAAGCTTCGGATAAACTCCAAAGCGCTCATCATTGCATATCCCCCGAGCATCCATAAGGTAAGCATCAAGAGCGTAATTTCATTTTTGCTTTGCAAGACTCGGTCGTAGACTTGGAGCATGTACAAAGACGGGACGAGCAGAAGAAGATTGATAACGGCACTAAAGATGCCCACAGTTCTAAATGTGCCTTTAAAGCTCATAAGAATTTCTGTGATTTCATTCTTTTGCATCTGGAATCTAGGGTTCATAGGAATTCTCACACCATTTGTGCGATCGCGTAGACTGTTAATAGAAGAGATTGGGGACGGCCCGGGGCTCGTGGGTCGCCCATTATCGTCGCATTGTATCATTAAAAATGTGACGCACGTCACATTTTTAATGATACTCCGTTTTCGAAAAGAATACTAGATTTTTGTAGAAGGTCGCGACCCAGCGTTCTCTGCCAAAATAGAATCGCTAGACGAGTTCGCCGCCCCTCACTTTATAAGACCGCGAGGGCACGCAGCATTGGAATCTGATCATCTATGAAAGACCGAGCTTTTTCATGCATGACTATCTGCAGTCGGTCAGCATCGCGCAAAGGTTCGCCGTTATGTAGTATCGTTTGCCTATTTTCTAGCATGTTTGCCATTGCAAAACGTGCCAACTCCTCAACATTTCCTGCCCCCCTTTGTAGCGCAATGAAAAACAATAGATTGATTCGATCTAGAGGCACACCGCCACCAAGAAGCGGGCTAGTCAAATAAGCGGACCGTTCTACGTTTTCTGCGTGTTCCAAAATGAAGTTATTCAGCTTACGCGAGCTCTCAATTGCTCGGCGAAACTTTGAATCCTCTTGAACAGGTGCGATCACCAACATTGCCATTAATGCGATCACCATCTTAGAAATCGTCTGAACACTCAGGGAATGCTGCTGGAGTTGATCTTCGATCTGACCGATACTGATTGGCTCATTGGCCGGCATTACACTCAGAAGGCGATCAAACTGCCGATGATCCAATTTCAGTTTTCCAAGTACCCCCGTGACCACCAAGTCAATTTTCTCGTGCTTTACTTTTAGAATAAGTTTTTGGTTTCTTAACTCTCGATGCTGCTCGGAAGGAGATAATTTTCGCGCCCCTTTGATCCAATAATCGCGTCGAAACTGCTGATTGACAATAAGGTCTCGCGTATCCTCATATAGAACGGGGTTTTCGACCTGACTTAGAATCTCAATCTGTTCTGCTGACAAGTTGATCTCATCAATATGCTCATTAAGGGTTGCAGAGCATGCGAAGTTGAGTTTCGCCTGACTGAAATGAGCATGGAGTTCACTAAAGAAAACTGGTGTCCAGCTTTGATTGAAATACTCATGGGCCAAATACTCACGAGGAGACTTCATTATTTTTTCAAACTTTTTACCTATCGTTGGATGGATTTTCGTATAAAAGTTACTGGTCTTAAGCAGTTTCTCAACATAATTCAATGAAGCATCGATGTTGCGCTCTATTCTTGTCCCTGATGGACAATTCAGTTTCGAGTATTGATTAAGTAGATTTCTAATTGGCAAAAAACCACTCCAACCTGGTGTCGTATTGTAACTTACGTAAACGACGCCCCCTGGCTTCAACTTCTGCCGAATAAACTCCGTAATGATCTGTTTGTTTTCCTCACTAATCCAACTCCAAATGCCATGTAAAGAGATACTGTCGAACTGTGGCAGATCTCTCCTTGTGAGAAATTGGGCAAACGAATCGTCATAGAGATGGATATTCGCACCTGAAACGGCCGCAAGATCCTGTGCGTGCCCAACCTGTGCAGGATTAAAATCATTGCCATACCAAGCGTCCCCACTTGCGGCCGCGTGAATATTAATGCTCAAACCCTGACCAAACCCAAGTTCGCAATGGCATTGCTCACCATCGTTGGGATTCACAGCATAGCCACTGGCGAGCAATAAGAACCTCGCCATGGCAGGGTTTAGCTGGCTATAGTACCCATGCGTATAAAGTATGTCAGTGACATATCCGTCGCCCCATGCTCCCATATTTTCCTTTCCGTCTTATCGATTCCACCGACACATATGCTTTAGCACACGGTAAAGCGGGTAGTAATTTACTATCGACGAATATTAGCCTATTTTGTGGCATAACAAAAAGCCCCTTGAGCGCGAACTCAAGGGGCTTTTCTATTTGGATCGCGATAATCTGCGATCCATGCACCGATTAGGTTTATCTAAGCAAGATTAGAGAACCAATTCAGTACCTACGTCCAGACTGTTCACACCCAAGATCACAACAGCGACTTGGCTGACGGAAGTAGTGGAATTTGCGTCCCACACAACCAACAAGTCAGAACCAGCTGCGTTTGCAGTGAAGACGTTTGCTGCCCAGCTACCGACAACCAACTTATATTCGCCGTCGCCGACTTTCGTTCCTGTTGTGCTGAATTGCGCATTAGAAGACTGAGCCAGCAAGCCGAACGCAGACAGATCCAACGCATCGCCATTCATGAATGTCAACACGTCAACAGCACCAGACAAAGTGAAGGTATCTGTATTTGCCAGAGCTGCGCCAGCAACATCAGTAAATGCAGCAGACGAAGCTTGGTTACCTGCTGTGTACTTGATTGTATGAGTTCCAGCATTGAAGCCTGTGCTCAAATCAATCGTATCAGCAGATGTAGTAGCGTTCGCTGTCGTGAAAGTGATCGTACCAGTTGTATCACCATTCAACGTTGCCAACTCATTTACAGTGTTTGTACCAGAAACAGTCACAGCTTCATTGCCCAAGCCTGTGATGCCACCAGATGTGTACGCTGTATGTGCCGCAGCGGCTGTGCCTGTCAACGTTGTGATTGTCGCCGCATCGATCGCACCAGATGTTTGACCATCCAATGTGTTCAATGTTGCCACAGCCAATGTCGTATCAGACAAAGTTACCGCTTCGTTACCCAAGTTAGAGAAGCCACTTGATGAGTACGCTGTAGATACAGTTGCCGCTGCGCCTGTAATTGTGGTTACAGTTGTCGCGTCAATTGTTCCAGAAGTATAGCCATCCAATGTATTCAATACCGTTGCTGCGATAGTAGTGTCATCGATCGTCACGGCTTCGTCGCCCAGACCACTGATACCGGAGGAAGCGTATGCAGTGTTCAAAGCAGCGGCTGAGCCTGTCAATGTTGTGACTGAAGCGGCATTAACTACACCAGTTGTGAAACCATCCAATGTATTCAAGCCAGCTACTGCCAACGTTGTGTCAGAGATTGTCACAGCTTCGTTGCCCAAGCCAGAAACACCTGCAGAACCGTAGGCTGTATTTGCATCAGCAACAGTGCCTGTCAATGTTGTTACTGTAGCTGCATCGATCGTGCCAGTTGTTTCAGCATCCAAATTGTTCAATGCCAACGCGCCCAAGGTCGTGTCAGACAAAGTAACAGCTTCGTTGCCCAAACCAGTGATACCAGCGGAGTCAAATGCTGTTTGAGCTGCTGCTGCTGTACCTGTGATCGTCGTTACAGTCGCTGCATCGATCGCACCTGTTGTTTGACCATCCAATGTGTTCAAGCCAGCTACTGCCAACGTTGTGTCAGAGATTGTCACA
>CAYWNE010000027.1:12003-35085 GCA_964459555.1 uncultured Burkholderiaceae bacterium
CTGCTGCTGTACCTGACAAAGCTGTCACGGACGCTGCATTGATCACGCCAGATGTTTGACCATCTAATGTGTTCAAAGTCGCAACTGCCAATGTTGTATCCGTCAAAGTCACTGCTTCATTGCCCAAGCCTGTAATACCAGCGGAACCCATTGCTGTAGAAACATCTGCAGCCAATCCTGTCAATGTTGTTACTGTACCTGCGTTGATCAAGCCAGATGTTTGACCATCTAATGCGTTCAATGCGGAAGCTGTCAATGATGTGTCAGACAAAGTAACTGCTTCGTTACCCAAGCCGCTCAATCCGGAAGATCCGATTGCGGTAGAAACATCGCTTGCTGTACCTGTCAATGTCGTTACAGATGCTGCATTCACAACTTTCGTCGTCAAGCCATCGATAGTGTTCAATGTCGCTGCTGCTACGCTAGTGTCTGTCACTGCGATAGTATTAGCTGCATCGAGTACTGCGGATGTACCTGCAGCGATAGCTGCTGCTGTGTCACTGATTGTGTAACCAGTCAAGCCCAAAGAGTACTTAGTTGCTGCATTAGCATAAGTTGGAGCGGACAAATCAATCGCGCCACCCAAACCTGCCAATGGTGTACCCGCTGGTGCTGAGATACTTCCACTTGTATTGGTGAGAACTTCCAAACGTGAGTTTGTTGTGCTCCAGCCAATTGTCATCGTACCTTCAGGTGCAGCAATAGTGATTGTTGTCAAGGAACCTTGGTTCAGGAATAACAACTTAGACAAGATCGCCGCGACAGTATCAGAACTAGTACCAGTGTCGTTCTTCAAGTTGATTGTATGTGGCATGTTGCCATCGACAACAATCTTGCCGAGCGAATTCACTTGCGTGTACGTCATTGTTGCAGTTGAGTGAACCACCAAAGTACCGACGTTCAATGCACCACCGTTGTTGATGTTGCTTAGATCCGCAGTACCGAATACGTGGATCGTATCAGCTGCGTCAGAGCCAGCGGAGTTGATCTTATCGCCGCTATTGACTTCGTTTGCGCTACGAGAAGAGAACAATTCGCTTGCTGCTAACACTTTTGTTTCGAACGGTTTCAATGTTGCGCCGATAACTGCAGCAGAGTCGTTGCTTGCTGCAACGTAAGCCGCAGAGTAAGCAGATGCCTCACTGTCAGACAAACTACCTACCAATACGAATGTGTCAGAACCAGCACCACCGTTCAAATCGTCAGCACCTTGACCACCACGGATGATGTCGTTGCCAGCGCCAGCGTTGATGACATAGTTAATGTTCGACGCTTTGATTTCGCCAGTGGACTTGATTACGATATCAGCACTAGATTGGATGTCGCCGTTACCATCAACGTCGATAACCAATTGTGCGCCATCGTAGTATGCGTCACCCAATACGCGATCAGTTGCACCGATATTACCCGCCAAGGAGTTATCACCAGCGCCTGCGCTATCGACTTTCGCGAAAGAAGCGAGGTTGATGAAGTCTTGGCCAGCTGTACCAGCTACAACACCGTCAATCACAATCTTGTCGCCATCTGCAGAGACGAAATCAGTGATAGAGTCGGCTGCATCGCCGTTGGAGTCAGTCACTGCTGTGTATTTGAAGGTATCTGCACCAGTACCACCTGTCAAAGTATCAGCACCGAGGCCACCGAAGACCATATCGTCACCAGCACCTGCGTCGACTGTGTCTTTACCGATGCCAGCATTGATATCGTCATTACCTGCACCACCAGTGATCGTATCATTACCATTGCCACCGACAATGATATCGTCACCGTCGTTACCAGCCAATGTATCGTCTTGACCGCTACCTGTGATGTTATCGTCGTTCTGTGTACCTTTAACGATCAACTTAGCATCTGTTTCTGCAGCACCGTTGAAAATCAAGCCGCCTGTATCGCCACCTTGGATACCTGCAACTTGTGCATTCGCTGTGTCATCAGTCAAGCCTGCGCCTTCTGATTCACGTACACCGGCTGGTTGCGGGTCAGCAACTACACCAGCATCATTATTCTTGATCGCAGATGCATCTAATTCAAATGTTGTCTTAGACCAATTGTTGTTAACAGTAACTGTGATTGTGCCGTTGTCTGGATTATCGCCAAGTTTGGTATTGTTTGCTGAATCCAACAATACTACTTTATCGATGGAGCCAGTTGTAACGTCGATTGACAAGTTACCAGCTGTTGCCGCCAAGCCTGAACCCACTGTATTTGCAACGTTCTTCGCAACAGTCGCAGTGATTGTTACGTCTGCTTTGCTATCGCCAGTATTGTCGAAGTTCAGGTCAGTACCTTTATCCATACCAACGATCACGTTCAAGTTGACCAAATCAACGTCTTGATCAGTGTCTTGGCTTTCAATGTTCAGGACCAAGGCACCAGATTTAGCTGCACCACCAAAGTCCTTGCTCAGATCTTTTGTAGAATCCAAAGTCAAAGTTGCTTTTTCGTTGGTGAAGTTATTGCCGATCTGAACGGTCGTTGTTTGCGCGCCTGTTCCAGTGAAATAGATGTTTTGCAAGTTTGTATTCGATGTTGCTGCCGCTTCATCCAATACGATCTTGTTAGAGCCACCGTCTTTCACTTCGAGGTTTTCGACAGATTTCAATTTCACAAATACGTCGTCATCTGTTAAACCATTAACGCCAACGTAGTTACCCAAGTCGTCGCCACCGGCGATGATAATACGGTCATTGCCCGCACCTGCGTTAACTGCATCGCCTTCATCAGTGTTGTCAACAGAGTCAGCATCAGCTGGATCGTCAGTGATGTCATTTGCTCGTACGTCATCAGACATTAAGTTAATAACGTCATTGCCTGCACCTGTTGTGATCACAAAATTGTTTGCACCCGTGGTTTTTACTTTCACATCCGCACCACCAGCTGCTGTGATTTTATCGGCAGAAATATTATCCAAGACCAACTTAGTACCAGCAACACCACCCTCAACTGTGACAGTAGTCACGACTGGGCGACTACCTTCTTCTTTTGCTTCTTTGGTATGCTGCGCATCACCAAAGTCATTAAAGTTGATGTAATGGCCTTTATCGTCCGCAGCCAATTTGATAACGGCATTCTCTATTCTCATGTCGTCATCATCTGTCTTAGATGCTGCATTACCAACTGTATCAGTTGCTGTTGCACCTAAGTTCAAGTCCAGGTCGAAAGCGCCAGAACCTTGAGCAACGTTCAATGTGAATGTATCAGCCGCACCACGTGCATTGGCGAAATTCACGGTCAAGTTGACATCAATAGCTTGATCATCTTTGAGAGCGCCAGCATCGACACCAGTCGCTTCGTTAGCTTTCAAAGTCAAAGCAACTTCTTCACGCATATTATTCAGTGTGAATGTGGTCGCCGTGCCAGCTTGGTAAACTTCTGTTGCAGCACTTTCCAACAATACTTTCTCTTGAGAATCAAGATTAATTGCTTTCAGTGCATCATCAAAACGCAATACATCAGCTGTTATGGAGCCATCAGCCTCGTTATCGTCATTTTGTGTCAACTTTGTTGCTGTTGCATTTGCTGCATTGATTTGATTCGACACAGTAAAGTTTGCTGTTTCGATACCAGATACGTTCCAGTTGATATCGCCTTTACCAGCATCCAGATCAAATGATGTTGCACTTGTTACTGCTACTGAGTCCAATGCCGTAACGTTCAACACGTCTGTGCCAGCACCCGCGCGCAATTCTGCGTCTGTACCAACGATCAAAGAGGAGATCGCACCAGCTTTGGTATTTGTTTGTGCAAATGAAGCTGTGTCATCACCAGCGCCCAAATCAACGATCGCACCGTACACGTTCGTTGTGCCGTCAGTATTAACTTCACGAACAGTTTTAGTCGGAGCTGGGCCAACTGATGTATCATCCGCTGCCAACACAGTACCGCCCGCATTCAGAGATGAAGATACTTTATCATTACCTTCGCCAGCAGAAATTGATGCGCCTTCTGCTACAGTAGTGAAGGAAATTGTATCATTGCCTGCGCCTGTATCGATAGATGCACCTTTCATGAACCAAGTATCATCTGTATTGCTGTCTGTCAAAGATCCATTGTTCGAATCTTTAGAACTCGCCAATGCTTTTACAGAAACAGTATCATCGCCGTCACCAGTGATAATAGAAGCAGCTGTCACCTGTCCAAATGTTGTATTACCTGCGATTTCGTCAGCCGCTGTTGCCAACAAATCGCCTGCAGTAACTTTGTCGTTACCAGCGCCTGTGTTGATAGTAGAAACACCTTCAACGCTTGCCACCGCTGCGCCATCAGTAATAGAAACAACGTCAGCACCTGCGCCAGTTGTAATATCACCAGCCAACGCTGTGTATGTTGTGATTGTGTCGTTACCGCTACCTGAAGTGATAGAGATATCTTTGTCATCATGGGAGGCCCATGTGCCTGAGCTGTTACCGTCCGCAGCTGTAGCAACGCCCAATGTCAAGTCGCCTGTTAATTTAGATGCATCTACAACCAAAGTTGTACCATCTTCACCATCGAGCGTATCGTTTTCATCGATATGACCATCCAAACCATCGATGGACACGTCGTGATCACCAGTGATTGTCAATTTTGTCAATTGCGCAGTGGAAATACCATCATTACCAACGCTCAACAAATCACGATCATCTTTCGCGATCAAAACGTTAGCATTCGCAGTAATATTGATAGTTTCAGCACCTGGTGCAGTCAAACTATTGATTTCGGTTGTACCGTCTGCAACCAAATTGATTGTTTGACTTGAATCTGCATCAGAAGCGTCTTCACGTTGATTTGCACCGATAGTCAAAGAGTCGATATCGCTTGTTGACTTCACTGTTACATTGACAGTTTCAAAGCCGAAACCCTCATCTTCAGCGCTATCGCCTGTTTCATCGATAGTCAAAGAATGCAAACGTGCGTTGGTTAAACCCAAGTTAACTGTCTGCGCGTCGGCACCACCCAAGCTTTCTTCGCGGTACAAGAATTCAACGGAACCACTCTTAGTTGCATTTGCAACGCTCAAATTGAATGTACCATCTTTACCGCCTTCCAAGTTGTCCATAGTAACGGACGCAGAGTCAGAAGTGATGCGTGTGATGTTCAAGTTCTTAACGCCGTTAGAATCTTGGAAATTCAAGCCGCCTTTAGAACCACCGCCATAGTCAACTTCCACTGTTGGGATCTTGGACAAACGTGGCGTGATATTTGTTTCTGCATTGTCGTTCACAGAACCCAATGTCACTTTCAATACTGAAGCTGCAGTGCCATCACCAATCAAAGTATCTTCGTCTTGCAATGTATTAACGAAGTCAGTGCCACCTGGTGTGTACGCAGGCTTAGACACGAATACTGTGCCTGTCAAATTATCGATGTTGGAAGTTAAGTTTTTCACCAACGTTCCGTCGATCGCCAAATTCGCAGCAGCAGCACCAGTTGGGCCAGCTGTTACCATAGGGATCAATGTGGATGCGAAGGCAATATCATTACCATTTGCATCAACCGCATAGTGCAAACCAACTGCAACTTTGTTATTGAACAAAGATTGTGATTGCAACGCAGCAGCATCAGTACCAGTGTATGCAACTACAGCATTAACCATTTCTGCAATGACAGTACCGACAGCGATAGTTTTGTTTGTACCTGCAGCTTCAGTGTTCAAACGACCTGTCCAGTATGCCAAACCGCCTGCATCTGCTGGACGACCAAGAACGTTCAGGTAGAACTTGCCAACGATTTCTTCATTGCTCAAGAAAGATGGGTAGTAGACGCGCGCTGGTGCTACGTTGAACATGTCTTGTGCAATGCTAGCAAAGGATCTACCGTTGCTCAGTTGCTGCACCCAGTATCCCAAGCCGTCTGCTTCTGGCGCGCGGCCAAACAGCGAAACGTACAATTGGGTCACTTGCGTGCGCATTTGTGGTGTAACAGCCATGTGTAACTCCTAAAAGGAAATTAATTAAAAAAAAACAGCAAGATAGCCATGTCGCGCTACTTGTCGACGGTATATTAAATACAGTCCAAGCAAACATTTGTGATGGACATCACATTTGAAAACTTTTTTCGTAAAAACAACACAGCCCCTGCCAAATTACTGCCTAACAAACTTTTTTATTGTTTGAAACTGACAAGCGCAGTAGTCCATGATTCTACTTCAGATCGTGGTTGCAATGTAAACACTTGTTTGTATGTACATTGTAAGAATTTGCTTTAAGTCTGTCTTGGCGCAAGGCCGGACTTAGAGGATGCGCGATTAGAAGCGCCTTTGAATGCCAAAGCTATACAACAAGCCTGATTGGGTAAATAGAGCCAAATTTGATCGAATAATGTTTTTATCTAATCGAAAAAACATGTCCAAATCTGTTGTTATTTGCATCATAACTTGTGCACGGTAGGTATGACGAAGAATTTCACGACGTGCATTGTTTTCAAGTAAGGGGCTATAACCAAGTTGATCGATTGTGTTAGAAAGATTCCAAGTAAGGTCAAACTGATAACGTGGCGCAAGCTTCCCGCCCAGCTGCACCACAGTTTCTTTGCGGTTGGTTTTTCCACCAGCCCTATTTTCAATCGGCTTATCGATGCCTACACGAGAGACGAGAGCGACATGCCAAATGATATCCTTTGATACTAGCTCACAGGCGCCCCCCAGCTGGCCCCACGAAACATTGGCATTCAATCCTCCCAGGCTGATATAACGACGCCATTCCTGCTCGAGAGCGACCCCGTAGCGGCAATTATTCCAAGCACGGTCCAAACCTGTACTTAATCTGAAGTTCTTCAGAAGACCCTTACCACCAAGCGCGTCATAATCGATGGAAGCACCTAGACTGTGCATCCCCAATTTCACTGCACGTTGCCAAGCCAATCCGGAAGACAGGCCCGCATTCGAGAAGGCATGTTCAGTGTGATAACTACGGTCTCGCATGCCAAACGAAAAGTCGAACGCATCTTTCTCAGAAACTGAACGAAAGCGAGTGTTAAGGCTTAGCTGAGCGAAATTATCTGCTTTGGCCCTTAGGCTCGGGTCTAACACCAGATCAAAACGCTCGCCCCCATATGTCACCGGCAAACTAGATGTTTGCAATCCACTATTTGCATTTCCATCACGCCCCACAGAAAACTCGAATGCGTGCTGCCATTGTTTTGGGGGTTGCATAGCGTGCGCAATTTTTTCTTTGTAGCGATTAATCACCACCTGCACCGTAGGCGGTGGTGCAAAATTGGTCTCTGTATACGCAAGGTAATCTCTTGCTATAGCAAGATTGCCCGCCTCTAGATTTGCAATCGAAAGATCCAACCACGCGCCTGCGTTATCTGGATTAATCATGACTGCGCGCTCAAGAGAGTTTGCCGCATTGGAGTGCTGCCTAGCTTTTAATTGCAAGACGCCGAGGATGTAATAGAAGTCACCATCGTTTTCATGCCGGGCTTGCTCTTCATTGAGCGCATCAATCGCATCCTCGACCCGATTGCTGATGAATAAACTATAGGGTTTAGGATACTGCTGCAGACGTCGAAGCAAGTCCTCTGTCGCACTCCCTGCGTTTTGCGCAAAGGCCATTGAACATGCCGACATCAGCACTAGCAAAGTGAACGCGAGCTTAGATGGAAAATGCATTCAGTACAATCAAAGGTGATGAAGTGGCGGGATTATAATATAGCCAATTTACAGAAAGAAAGGCCTTAAGGCTTAATTTGGGGCGCATAGATATCAACCAAACCTTTTCTTCCCCGAATTTGTGCTTCACCGAGGTGTTCAAGTTGGAGCATTTTCAATTGCTTCGCACAACATGGGCCAATCAAGATTGATCTCTCATAGTTCACCGACAAACCCTCCAAGCGACTCGCCAACACGACGGTTTCCCCCAATGCGGTGTATGTGCGACGATGACCAGAACCAAAATGTCCTACCAGGGCCTGGCCAGATTCGATGCCAATTCCTATTGTTACAGGCTGAATTCCTAGCTCCCGACAGAATGCATCGAGGTCTTCGATACGTCTTAACATTTCACGCGCAGCTTCATATGCATGCTGTGCATGAGAATCATCATTGTCTGGTGCATTCCAAAACGCCATCACAGCGTCACCGATAAACTTATCAATCGTTCCGCCGTGATGGACCACAGCGCTTGCCATCTCCCCGAAGACTCTATGCATAAGTACTGCGATCGATTCCGGATCACAGTGTTCGACCAAACCCGTAAACCCACGAACATCAGCGAAAAGAACTGTAATTTCACGTCGACTGGCGTCTATCCCATGTATAGCCTCCCGCCGTGAGCTGCGATCGCTCAAGCGCTTAGCAACCTGTCGAGGCAAGTATGACGAAAGAACATCGAACAAACCGATACGTTCGATGTTCGTTTTGTATGTCTCGAACAAAACTGTGAATAGCACGGCGAGCGGAGGAAAAATAAACAAAGGTGTTGTCGGCAACATCCAATTGAAACGGACAAATGCAAACATCACGATCGTACTATGCGCAATCCAAGCCAAGATCAACCAAATTGGATAAAAAGCAGCTCTTATAAAAGGGCTGCCATCGAAGGTCTGAAACAGGCCCAGCACAGTGACTGAGAGAACACAAATCACTGCAGCACATAACAGCCCAATTTTCGGCTGCACCAGAAAGTTATCATCGAACATCGCCGCAAGAATTTCCGCGTGCGGCTCTAGCCCTGCCGATTCCGCGCTAACTGGGGTTGAGACGACGTCCGCCATACCAAGCGCTGAAGAGCTCAACAAAGAGATCGTTCCTTTTAGCAGAGTAGGATCAACCCTGTGATTCAAGATATCAGATGCAGAAACCGCCAGCCAATCGTCGCGCAGGTGCCTATAGGGAACCACGATAGAGCCGTCATCCGACAACGGAATCGAGATAATTTGCGCCCCACTCGGGTCGCGGATACGCATCGCCCAGCGTGAACCGCCCCAACTTGAGTCGGGCTCAACAGCTAGGGTAGCCCCGTCGATCAGGCTAGAAAAAGCGACTATATCCATCAATGCAATACACTGACGGGGGGGAGTCGATTCGCAAATCGCCGGCGGCACTCGTCGAATTGCTCCATCACTGTCGAACAATGGGGTGATGTGCCCCACACGACTGGGCATGATAGATTGGTGATTACTCTTTGAAGGGGTTCCGACAAATCTTGGAGCAGAGCTGTGAAATTGAACTGCCGCAGCCCCCGGAAGTCGGGTTGCTATCGCAGGCAGGCGACGATCCAATAGATCAAAAACGACTGAACCAGTCACCTCTGGCCGCTTCAATTGAAATGCAAGCAATTCGTCACCTTGTTCATGCTCGGGATTTACCATGTCGATCGCAACTGAGGTGACGCCATAATCATCAATTAAAGTACGAACAAGTGTGGCAATCTTTTCTCGACTCCAAGGCCAGCGTCCTTGCTCGGCAAGACTCTTTTCATCTATATCGACAATCACAACCCGCTCTTCTTTTCGGCTAGCCTTTGCTAAATTCCCATCTGACGAGGAGAGGCGAATGGCATAACGTGTCCGCCAGTCATCGAGCGTATGTTCGACAGGCGCTACCAAAGCAGGGAAAAACTGAGGGATCGAAAGCGCTAAAACAAGCGCAGCAACAAACAGTAAAGCGCGACTCTTCAAGCCTGCCATCTACAGAAGCCCAAAAAGAAAATCAGAACCTCGGTTCTGATTTTCATATGTGAAGCCTTTCGGCCAAGCAATTACGTTAGACTCTATTTTGAAATCCATCGTGTCGCGCCGATCACCGAACCGCCCGTAATATAACGCTGGAATAAGTAGCCAGCTTGATCACTGTTCTTCGACAAATTGCCCGATACTATGGTGTCCGGTGTTGCACTATCAGACATGAAAATACCTTGGAAAGATACTTCGCCGCTAGCCTTTACTTCAACCGGGCTCATCCCCTTCACATTCACAGTCAAACCAGTTTCGTATCTTCTGTTACCAAAATCAACTGTCAATGTAGGATCGGTGATCGTACCGGCTGTCAAAACTTTGTCAGGCGTCATGAAATATGACTCAGACTCAGCTAGTTTGAACTTCACAACCCCGCTCGAGGGCACAACCGTTTCCCCCCGCTCACGCAACATCCCAAACAAAACATTGCTCATGGTGATCTCACGATCTGGAGCCAGCGCCGAATTAAGCGTATTGCCGTCATTCCCTGTCACTTCCCAACGCCCCCACCAGATTTTTGCTGGCACTGGCGTCTCAGGCTTTTCTGCCGGCTTTTCAGCTGCCTTTTGCGCCGCAAATGTATCTATTTGCGTCTTAATCGTCGTTGTTGAGACCACTTGCGTTGTGTCCTGTGGCGTACCACTCACAGGCGCAGCATTCGTTTTTGGTGCGCGATCAGGAGCAGGCTCCTCTGGCCGAGGAGGTGCTAGCAAATTGGGTGAGCTCAATGACTTCTCTGCAGGAATCAAGGTCGGCGGCTCTTTACGATTGGTCAATTCTAGATAGGCATTGCGCATTGCAGCGGTCAGAACACGCGCAGTTGGCGTATTGCACGGGCCCAGAGTCGTAGACAAACACTCTTCGCCAAGTGGTGTCATGACGATTGCGCCACTTTGAACCAAGACACGAGTCACTTCTTTCTGGGTCTGCACCACAAAATCGGTACCACGAATCCCGATAGCAGCCAATGGGGTATTCAAGCGATAGGATTCTTTCGAAGCTTCTCCGGCCTTACCAGTGATACTACGTGCAGTTCCTTGATCCAACACGAATTTAATCCGGCTTTTCTTAGGGTCAACCGAATCATAATGATACTCTTCGATTCGGAAACGCGATTGCGGTCGAATGCTAACAAACGCACCGTCGATCATTTTCAAGTGAACATGGCCATTCGCCCCAGTCTCGATCACTTCGCCGGCAAGGATTTTGTCACCTTTGGAAACGGCATGAGAGGCGCCTTTATCGGCTTTCACATTTGCCTCGCCAATCACAAAAGACACGGTACCTGCGAATTCCTCTGCGAAAGCAGAAAAGGGCAAGCCGGCAATCAAAAATGCCACAAGACAGACTTTCAAATTAGCTAAAACTGAGCGCATCATACAAAACCTTCTTCAAAACCGCTAAAATACGTTTAGACTTTCGTCCTATTTTCACGTAATACCATAATTTTATCGCAAATTCTAGCCCAACTCACTTGAATTGTTGTTTTAGAATTCGGTTTTTAGCATACGATCAATACTTCTTGCGCCCTTTTTCAACAAGGTTGACGAATTAACTCCTAAATTAGTCGCACATTCATGCCGATCACAAAAGAAGTTGCAGCGAGTATTCCACTTTTCAAAGATTTTGATGATGCTTCGATCACCAAGGTGGCCGGGCTAATGACAAGTCGGACCTTTCTCAGCCATGACATTGTTATGCGCAAAGGGGAAACTGCCGAACATTTAGCATTTTTGTTAAATGGAAAATTGCAAGTTGTCGATCTCTCCGAAGAAGGCCGAGAAATCGGCATCCATTTCATTCAACCTGGCGCCTACTTTGGCGAATTGTCTGTGATCGATGG
Organism: uncultured Burkholderiaceae bacterium; assembly: GCA_964459555.1. Classification (GTDB taxonomy): domain Bacteria; phylum Pseudomonadota; class Gammaproteobacteria; order Burkholderiales; family Burkholderiaceae_D; genus Undibacterium. The sequence continues at coordinate 23,507 of CAYWNE010000027.1, forward strand.
CCTTCCACGCTCTGCCTCCGTAGTATCGGTCAAACTATCCGAGGTTGCCTTCTTGCCGAGCCATCATGCACGAGAACTGATTTTTCACCATCCCTTAATCGCGAAGAGGCTATTGACACATTTCGCTCAGATCGTACGTGCGGCATCTAGCCAACGTACTCTCTTAAGTATTCCGAATGCCTTCCAACGGGTATTTGCTCAGCTTCAAACCTTCGTCAAAGAATCGAAAGAAGGACAAGTTATTGAAGGGCTACCCAAGCAACATGAAATCGCAATCATGGTCAACACGAGTCGGGAAACTGTGTCGCGCGCAATTCACGTACTTCTCAAACAAAACATCATTGAGAAACAAGGTACGATATTAATTGTCAAGAAACCAGAACAACTCAAGCATGTGGCCACGGTGGGCGTCGACGATCTCGCTGGCGTCAAGAAATAGCTAGCTTAAGTTGCCTAAGAAGTTCTTAGCTTTTTCCGCCAAATAAGCACTGGCCTCTCTATCAGCGCCTGTGTTAGGAATGACAAAAATAATGAAAGGGCAATGTATATCGTCATTTCCGAGAATGTCGTTGGCACTCGACCACTCACCCACTGAATCAGGAAATGATTCAAAAACACACCATACGATAGATCACCCAGACGGTTATCCCATTGCCGTTGCGCCTTATTTCCCAATAAGGCTAAGAGCGTAATTCCCACAGCCAAACCAAGCAGAGTTTCGCGATTGTATGGAAGATCTAAATGCGCACTGGCATATAGAGCATATGCAAATACAGCGACGAAAAAGAGCATCAAGATAGAGTATTTCTTCAGTTGAACCTTAGTCTCCTGTAGATCGAATAAGAACGATCCTAGAACAAAGAACGTCAGAACCCCGGGAAGCAATCGATAACCAAAATAGTCCGTATGAAGTAGCCCCACGCTAGCACTCACGAACACCGCCAATGCGATCACCAAAGTCAACCACCGTGCACGACAAAGCAGAATGATGGGAAACAAAATATAAAACTGTATTTCAGCGCCCAATGACCACGCCGGCGGAATTGCGGTAAATTGGTCAGAGTGATTAAACATAAAATAGTTTAAAGGCACAATGCTCAAGTTGAAGAACCAATCGAGGAAGCTCGGGGAGTGCTGGAGAAAACTATTTGTATTACCGCTCACGAAAAACCAGCAAAGCACCAATGCCAACAAGAGATAGTACTGCGGCAACAAGCGCATCGCACGATCTAGATAAAACGCTGGTATCGCACTCCATGAGAAATAGTGGCGGCGGATTAGGCCGGTCATGACATAGCCTGAAATCAAGTAAAAACAAACGACTGCAATGACCCCGGGATTCAGGCCTTCAATACGGAAATTGACGTGGCTTAGTGCCACTAAAATTGCAAGCAAAAGCCTAAATGTTCCTAACATGGGTCACCAAGAATTAGAAATTCCATCAATAATGCCGAGTAAGCGTTCCGACAACTGTGGCCAATGACGCTCCTCAACCCAACGTTGCGCTTCCAAAACCTTGAGGTCCAAGGCCTCTTTGTTCATGAGCAAATTATCAATTCCCGCGGCGATTTCTCTGGCTGAGGTGCCTGGCAGCTTGAACACAGCATCTGCAACATCGTCAAAAATGGCGAGCGGTGTAACCGCAACTGGTCGATTGGTCGCCAATCCGACACGCACCGCAGCACTTGAAGACTCCTGGGTGTGCTGGTAAGGGAAAACAATCAGATCGCATCTGGACAAGCGCATCAAAGTTTCTGCCTCAGGCAAAAATTCTGTAACGAGTTTAACCTTATGATGGAGACCTAAACGATTGATTAAATCGCGACATTGATTTTCCAAGTCTGTCGATACGCTGACTGGATAAATCGAATTCAGAAGCAACAATCGATACTCCTTTTGCTGATGATCAAGCAAGCTGAAAGCCTCGATCAGCTCAAGAATCCCCTTGTGCGGCAACAAAAAACCGTAAGACCCTATCGTTGTGACCTGAGGGTCAGGCTCCATCAGAATCGGTGAAGACGGCAAAGATATACCGTGCGGGAAGAAACACACATTTTCAATCAATCCCCACGCCTTCAATCGATTCACATCGTCGACACCATGTACGTAAATTCGGTCTAATAGATGCAGACTCGAGAGGATACTAGTCAAAGTATTTTCATGTCCCGGAACCGTGACGTCGGCGGTTGAATGTAAAAACAAATGTATTTGTTTTCCGCGGCTCTTGAGAGTCTCGACCATTTTTGAAAGCAGAGCCAAAGAAAAGAAACTAAAGTTATATTGAATCACCACAACTTCAAGGTCTCTCTCTTCGATTTCTGCCATCAAATAATCGAGCTGAGTTTTCTCACCTGTTGTCCAGCAACGAATAACATTTTCCTGATCTTGACTCATTCGCTCTGCAACATGATTTGCCAAGATACATAGCCGATTCTGAGGGAAATATTCGGTCAAGAATTGCGAATAGTTAGCGATACCGCATCGAGAATTCCATGTACTAATCCATGCAATTTTTGCTTGCTTACGCAAAACTGGTTCCGCCTCAAGATCCGAGATCATTTTGCGTATTCTTTCGGCGGTTTTCAACCAAGTAAAGTTGGACATCACAAGTTCTCTTGCCACACTTACCTTCTGCTGAATTACCGACTGTGGAGCCTCGAACACACGCCGCATTAGCTCAGCCAAATGTGCCAAGTCTGGCTCAGCCCATAGTGAATGTGTAAGCCCCATATGTGTCGCGGCTTTTGAGAGTTGATAATCACAGAGCCAAGCTGTCTGCTCGGTACAAAAGTAAGTTTGTCCGCCCCATCCTGTTGTTATTACAGGACGTTCAAATAACATGGCTTCAGCCAATGGTAGGCCCAGCCCCTCTCCTCTGCTTGGTGCTACAAATGCATCTGCAAACGTATAGAGCGCAGCAAGTTCGGCTTCTGGCAAATCCTCAGTCACAACAATCACGTGCGGAAAATCCGCGTCATCACGTCGCATGTCTTCCAAATCACTCACAACGGTATTGTGAATATTCTCAAAAGTTTTGATAATCAAGGTGACGTCATCACTTGCTCGGAAGGCTTTAGCGTACGCATGCAACAACACATCCACAGCTTTCCTAGGGAAACAAGAAGACACATGAAGAAAACGAAATGACTTCGCCTGTTTCGAGATGGCAGCACGCAAAGGCACTTTCTCGAGTCGAAGTAAATGGTCAACGCCAGCGCCAGTAACCACGATCGGAACACGTACGCCAGAATCACGTAAAACTTTCGCGACGAATGGCGACAATACGGAGATCGCATCTGCACGACGATTAAACTCCTCGACATATGCAATTGGGAAGCCAGTTTCTTCCCAGCCATAAGAATGTACGATGCGCTGTCCCGCTGGCATATTATCAAGATATGGTGGGTAACAGAATCTCAACGCTGTCCGAGGCGGAACATCACTGCTCGTGGAGTTCTCATGGAGTCTCTTGAGATCAGGATTTCGGCCTAGGAATTCCACAGATGGCAAGAAATCGCCTGTTCCTTCATGCGATCGTAAGCCAGTGCGGCTTTCGAATGCACTCATGGCTCTTGCCAACTCTCTGTTCACAACTGCGAGGCTGTAATTGCTATCAAAAGGGCCTTCAATCTGAACCGCTAGTGCGGCTTCTTTTTGATCTTCAACTTGTTGGTTCTCAAAACTGCGAATGCCGATGCTGCTCAAGTATTCTCGCAACTGCCGTCGCACTGTCTCTTTCGAAAAACGCTCAAGATTTAAATCCTGCTGCTTTACGACGTGTCGACGTAAGGCTGGTTCTTGCATGAGATTAAAGGCCGCATTCGCACAGTCCCAGGCGCTGGCTGTACTATCCAAAAGTATGCCGCCGATACCGAGCGTGTCGGCAATATTGCTACTCATTCTCGCGATCACAGGAATTTTATACTGCATAGCCTCGATCAGAGGCATTCCAAAACCTTCGTGCGCGCTCAGACACATAAACTGATCAGCAATACGATAAAGCGCCGCCAACACCTCATCACTCACCTTCCCCATACGCACTACGTACTGTTCAAGACTAAGCTCGCGAATTCGCTGCTCAATCAAGGCTTGATACGTTCCACTCGTGACTGCACCAGCCAAAATGAGTCGAACCGGCGACCGTGTTCGATGACGTAAGTGATGAATCATCTCGATCAATTCGAGCTGCCGTTTATTCTCACACACACGACCTACAAACAGAATATTATAGGTATCCCGCAAATCTTGAAGCTGAGCGAAATCCGGTTTATGCGCGCGCAGCTTGTCGAAATCAACTAGCATTGGAATCGTCGCAATATTGGCATAGCCATTCGACTCTAGTTCCTGACTGTTCAATTGCGAAACGCCTATCGCCCCTAAAAATTTAGGAGCCCAATCTCTCAATTGATCACGCCCCAACATCGCCCATCGTCGAATGTCTCCATCCTCAGGCAACATATCAATCGGAGTGATGTTGTGATAGACCATGACCTTTGGAAGGTGCAGGGAAAGTAGCCATCGCGAATTATCGTAACCCATGCAATGGTGAGCTAATAAGATCGCATCTTTATCATCTTGGAAAAGTGAGAAGTCCCTTACTCGATGACGTAAATCATCTGGAATTGTTTCACTGAAGATTTCAGACTCAAATCCCAATTCACGCAACAACTTCTGTATGTAGAACAAGCTATTGGTGACACCATCACCAGAGCTACAGGCAAAACTAAACTGATGAATTTTTCTGACTTCCATATCACTTCCAAGCAACCACGGCGTAATCCTGAGCGCTGAATAAAAATTTGTTTAAGGCTTGGTCAGTCGCACTATCGCCTGGCATTTGATAGTCAGACGGGAATGGATGCAAGCGCTTGATTTCGACTCGAGAGAAGCCACGCTGTTCAGCGATAAACTTCGCCACCTCAGGTACTATTGGGTGAATATGAGTTGGGTCATAATAGAAATTACAGGCACCAACAATGAGGTTCTCCGGATTAGGCGTTTCAAATATCACTAGACCATTTGGAGCCAATGCTTGGTATGCCGCATCGAATAATTCAATTAACTTCTCGAATGATAGGTGCTCAATGATATGGAATCCAGACACTCCACTGAGACTCTCCTTCTCTTGCTGCCAAAGGAAAGTCATCGCGTCCTCTACTTTTGCTGCTAAACCTAGGTTCACACAATTCTCAACCATAGCTTGATTCAAATCGATCCCCAAACTAGGAATCTCTCGTTCAGCCAACAATTCGAGCCACTCGCCTCTACCGCAACCAACATCAACAAAGAGCCGACGATCCGACACAGGCAATTGCGAAATCTCACTGAGCAATGGAAGATATGCATGTAGGCGCTGTTTAATCTCGTCGCGAGAACCACGAAAACGATCCTCGAAATCTTTATAGAACCGGTCTCGATCAAATGCATAACTCTGCTTCGTTTCAGGTTGGCGGGCTCTGCCCCCGTTGGCGGCAAGACCATGAAGGTTTAGTTCGTCCTTGAGAGTCCTGAGAAGTTCTAAGTTCTGGTAACGTTCACGCTGCTCAATTTGCAACAACTGCGTTAATTGCTTGAGCCTCCGTTCCAAGTGAGCCTGCTCTATTTTCATCAACCTTGTGCCAATATCAAGCGCATCGTAACGCTGCAATCGGGTCGAAGCTTTGACCTCTTCGAGCATTCCAAGTCGCGCATCACAGGCACGAATTCTTTCATCGGTTAATGCTGTTGATTGCTCAAGCAAAGGTCGCATGTCTGATAGCCGCTGATTCAAAACAACTATCTTTTCAAATAACTCCATGTTTTGCGTCCGCAGAACTTGAAGCTCCAAGGTGTGATGATGCCGTGTAACTGCTAATTTGATGATTGCATTCAACCACGCAATCATATAGCCCAAAATTGGTATCGCACGTAACTTCTGTTTCAAAGAAATCTGCGGATCTTTCCAGACCTTCAGTTTCTTTTCTAAATAGGTTTCGGAAGGATTCGATGATTCTTGGACGAGCTGAAATAACGGTGTCCGCAGTTGCGAAGCCTCCTCGGGAAAGCCGCATCGATTTTCGCCAAGCGAGTGCCCGTTTTGAGCCACTACATCGGCATCTCGAATGATGTCAATCGAGTCTAAGTTTTTTGTTTCTCGACTTTCTCGGGGGGAGGCGGGAGCTAACAAGCGTTTTTTGATTTGTTCGACTTGCTGCGCTTGTGATCCGAATTTATCCATACTGTTTTAGAGTGACGCAACTTTCATTGCTGAGCATTTACCAAAGCACAGAGTATAAGGGATACTCTACGAGTTAAACCTAGCAATTAACAGTTTTGTACAAACTAAGTACAATCTTCAAAGGAGTGGAAAGAATCTAGATGTACAATACATACTTTGCGCGTTCTGCTGAAATGTACGCCAAAGATAGTTCTCGACCAATGCCTTTTGGCCGTCCGTTCGTGTTTTTCTCCTTGTGAGAAGTTGAGACTATCGCAACTAAGTCTTAGAAAGCATTCAATGTTACTTCAACCCGTTATTCTTTCCGGTGGTTCCGGCACCCGTCTCTGGCCTCTGTCACGCGAAAAACACCCGAAACAACTGCTCTCTCTGTTTAACAACGAAACGATGTTGCAGGCGACTGCCTCGCGCGTACGCAGTTTTCACGGCGAAGCAGCGGTCAGTGACAAATTAATCGTTGTTTGCAATGAAGAATACCGATTTATTACTGCAGAGCAATTGCAAACCGTTGGTTTCGACAACTGTACTTTATTGCTTGAGCCGATGGGCCGCAATACTGCGCCAGCCGTCACTTTAGCGGCCCTCTCTGCCGTTGAGAAAAATGAAGATAGCGTTTTGTTGATCATGCCTGCCGATCACAATATCGCCGATACCAAGAAATTTCATGCCGCCGTTGCCGCTGGTTTGCCCCATGCGATCAATGGCGCCATGGTCACATTTGGCATTGTGCCGAATCATCCGAATACTGGTTACGGCTATATCGAAATCGGTGACGCATTAGCACACGGCGCGGCAGTTCACTTGAAGAACTTTGTCGAAAAACCGAATGCTGAACTTGCGCAGACCTATCTCGATAGTGGCAACTACGTCTGGAATAGTGGCATTTTCATGATGCGTGCCAGCGTGTGGTTGAAAGCCATCCGCCACTTCAACTCAGCCATGTTCATCGCTTGCGAAGCGGCAATGGCGAATGCCAATATCGACATTGATTTCGTTCGCATCAGCAAAGCCCACTTCGCCGAGTGCCCATCTGATTCTATCGATTACGCAGTGATGGAAAAACTGGCAAGCGCACCTGAACTTGGAATCAGCGCTTGTGTTGTGCCATTCGATGCAGGTTGGTCAGACGTTGGCGCGTGGGATGCCGTGTGGGAAGTCTCAGACAAAGATCAACACGGCAATTCGATTCGTGGTGATGTACTCGCGGAAGACACCCGCAATAGTTTGCTGATTTCTGATGGGCGTCTGCTTGCGTGCCTGGGCTTGGATGACGTCATCGTCGTCGAAACTCCTGATGCAGTACTGGTGACTAACAAAGCCAACACCAGCAATATCAAACGCATCATCACACGTTTGAAAGAACAGAATTACGCGCAGACCGATAACCATCGCAAAGCCTATCGTCCTTGGGGGCACTATGACTCGGTCGATCGTGGCGAGCACTTCCAAGTAAAACGCATTGTGGTCAAACCCGGCGGTAGTTTATCAATGCAAATGCACCAGCATCGCGCCGAGCATTGGATCGTCGTCACCGGCACCGCACGCGTTACCCGCGGCGATGAAGTGATGACTTTGAAAGCCAATGAATCGACCTACATTCCGATTGGCGCCAAACATCGTTTAGAAAACCCGGGCGATGTGGATCTTGAAGTCATCGAAGTACAATCTGGCACCTACCTTGGTGAGGATGACATCGTGCGCTTCGGCGATTTTTATGGTCGCCATGAAGATGGTCGCCATGACGATGGCCGCCATGAAGATGCGAAGAATGGCGAAGCGCAAAGCGATCAGCGAAAACTCGCATAGAGTTTAGCGCATTCTTCACCGTGAATTATTCAGTCGTTTATAGAATCTAGGACAGCACTTGAAAGCTCTACTCCTTTCACTTTGGCGTTTTCGACATTTCATGTTGTCGTCAATCAAGGCAGAGTTTCGTGGCCGCTTTGCACGTAGCAAACTCGGTGCTTTGTGGATGATCCTCAACCCTTTGGCGCAAGCGACGATCTTCGCCATCGTACTGTCTGAGTTTCTAGGCGCACGATTGCCAAACAGTACCAACAAAGCCGACTACCCTATCTACTTGATGGCGGGCACGGCCGCTTGGGGCTTATTTGCAGAAATCGTCAATCGCAGCACAACGGTCTTCATCGACTACGCCAACACTTTAAAGAAAATCGCTTTCCCTCGGCTCTGTCTGCCGATGATTGTCGGCGGCAGTGCCCTCGTAAATCACCTGCTGTTATTGTTAGCGATGGTCGTAGTTTTTGCCTTTTTTGGTCACTTTCCACAGTGGTCATGGCTATCGATCCTGTTGGGCACTTTACTCATCATTATGTTTGCGTTTGGGCTCGGCATCATTTTAGGTTTGCTCAATGTTTTTTCACGAGACGTTGGTCAAGTGATGGGTATCGTCATGCAGCTATGGTTTTGGCTCACGCCGGTGGTGTACACCGCCTCCAGCTTACCGCCGCAATTTCGCATCCTAGCGGAGATCAATCCTATGGCAGGTTTGGTGGCGATCTACCAAAATGCTTTACTCAAAGGTGAGCTGCCGGTATGGAGTTCGCTCGCCACACCCTTCTTAAGTGCCGCGCTGCTCTTCTTCTTTTCGTTTTGGATATTTAGACGCGCCAGTGCTGACTTGGTGGACGCATTATGAGCACGCAATCTAGTTCTCGCAAAACCATTTTGCATGTTGATGGCGTCGGCAAATGCTACGCAAAATACGCCTCGAGCTTCGCTCGCTTATTGCATTGGATTGGTTTTCCAAGCACTGCAAGCAGCGAATACTGGGCCAACAAAGACATTAGCTTTACGGTGGAGAGTGGGCAAGCTGTGGCCATTATTGGGCAGAATGGCGCGGGTAAAAGCACACTTCTAAAAATGATTACGGGCACGGTGCGCCCCAGCACCGGCACGATCGCCGTTAGTGGCAATATTAGTGCAATGTTGGAATTAGGGCTTGGTTTTAATCCTGAATTTACCGGCCGCCAAAATGCCTATATGGCGGGTGGCTTGATGGGGTTCAGTCAAGCACAACTCGATCAATTGATGCCAGAGATCGAAGCCTTCGCTGAGATCGGCGAATTTTTTGAAATGCCTCTGCGCGTTTACTCTTCCGGCATGCAAGCGCGTCTCGCCTTCGCCGTTGCTACAGCTGTGCGTCCTGATGTCTTAATTGTCGATGAGATTTTGTCGGTCGGTGATAGCTATTTTCAACACCGCAGTTTTGATCGTATCAAACAATTCAAAGAGCAAGGCACCTCGATCATCCTCGTGACGCACGGCATGAGCGATGTTCGTGCGATCTGTGACCATGTGATTTTGATCGACAAAGGTCGCATCTTGAAACAAGGTGCGCCGGATGAAGTGGTCGACTTCTACAATGCGATGATCGCTCAAAAGGAAAACCAAAAGCTCACGATAGAACAACAGCGTGATGCCAATGGTTGGCTCAAGACCCGCTCTGGCAGTGGTGCTGCGGCAGTCAAAAATTTGAGCCTGCGTGATGCCACAGATCATTCAGAAGTCGCAGCCGCGCAGGTTGGGCAAATGCTTAACTTGGTGTGCGAGGTTGAAGTTCATGAAGACATCCCTGAACTCGTCCTTGGTATGATGGTGCGCGACAAGCAAGGAGCTGTGATTTGGGGCTCGAATACTTTTTATCACAAAGCGATTCAACGCGATCTGAAGCAAGGTGATCGCCTTCGCTATGTCTTACCATTTGAATGCCGCTTCGGACCAGGATCTTACTCTGTTACGACTGCCTTGACTCGCGGCGAATCGCATCTCGACCAGAATTTCGAGTGGTCTGATAATCTTTTGGTTTTCGATGTGATTAATGTCGACAAAGATGTCTTCATCGGCAGCCAGTGGTTACCGAATAGCTTTGAAGTCGAACGCATCGAAACAAACAAGTAGCAGGGAATTTAGGTAGGCATAGAAGCCACCACTCATGGAGACCCCTGAGCAGAAATTATTTCAAGAGTGATTGATAGAGCTGCTGATAACGGCGCGCCATACAATCTGCCGTGAACAATTCTTCATAACGGGCGGCTGCATTCTGTCCCATCACACGCGCCATTTCGGGACTTGCCAATAAAGTTTGCATCGCTTGGCGGAAGGCCACCGGATCATTGGCTGGCACCACCAAACCCGTATGCTGATCAAGATTGACATAGGAAGTTCCGGTGCCGATTTCACACGAGATCATCGGCTTGCCAAACATAGCCGCCTCAAGCAAAGTGATTCCGAAGGCTTCCGAGCGTAAATGCGAAGGGAATGCGAGGGCATAACACAGGCTCAGTAAAGCGACTTTATCGGCCTCCGGCAATGCGCCGAGGAAGTGCACATGTTGGAGGCCTAAATTCTTGGCCTGTTGCTTCAATTCCTGCTCGACAGGACCATCGCCCAAAATGACGATGGGCATTTCCGTACCGGCCGCGGCATCGAGCAAGACATGCAAACCTTTGTAATAACGCAGCATCCCAACAAACAGGAAGAACGATGTTGGGAATCGTGCTCGCCACTTCTCCAAATCAGCATCAGATGCTTGCGGATAAATGCTGCGATCAAGACCGTAGGTGATGACCTCGGTTTTATCACGAAATTTATTCAGAGTTGGGCTGGTCTTCAGGTAGTTCGGAGAGGTCGCCACGATACGATCTACACCGCGCAGAAATTTATTCTGCAAAGGTTGATACAGCTTGAGCAAGTACTTCTGCCGCACAATGTCGGAGTGGTAGGTCACCACACTTGGTTTCTGGATGCCGCAAAGGAAATGCGCCATATCCATGAAAGGCCATGGAAAATGATAATGAATAATATCGGCTTGTTGCGCCAGCTCTTTAAAGCGTGATAAGGCCGCCCAAGAGAAGCCTGTCGAAGCAATTTCGAGATTAAGTGGAACGCGATGAATTGGCCGGCCTTCGTATTCAATCTCAAGATTCGCCACATCACGCGTCAGGGTCAACACTTCAGCATCAATTCCCAGTCGTGCTGAACCCGCGACCATTTGACGGATCACTTGCTCGACGCCACCAAAGGTATCGGGGTAATAGGTGCGGTAAAAGTGAAGGACCTTCATCAAACTATTATTTTGCCGTGGAATACGCCATTTTATAGGCTAACAGGGTTTTCGCAACACATGCATCCCAGCTTAATTCGGCAGCACGCTCTAAACCCCTTTGTTTAGCCCAGCCGCGCCAGGTTTCATCGGTCAACCCCTGCTGGAGGCCATGCTCAACACTATCTAACTCATGTGGATCTACTAAGATCGCGGCACCGGCGGCGACCTCGGGCATCGACGAGCAATTTGAAGTTAATACGGGCGTTCCGCTCGCCATTGCCTCTGCAATAGGTA
>CAYWNE010000028.1:0-34376 GCA_964459555.1 uncultured Burkholderiaceae bacterium
TCCAAATTGTAGTTTCGAGTAAAAAAAACGGGCGACCATTGCTGGTTCGCCCGTTCTCTATTTATCGGCGTAGTCTAATTGAGCCACTTAATCTAATTTCGCAGCATGTTCACGAGTCGCGTGGAACACGACTTCGGGCCAACGTTCTTGCGTCAGGCGTAAGTTTACACCCGAGCTCGCAAGGTAAGCGAGATTGCCGGCAGCGTCGTAGGCCAAGTTGGCGCCTGCGCTAGATCGCTCGAAGTCAGCCAATTTTTTCTTATCGTTGCAAGTAATCCAACGGGCGCAATTGATGCTGGTGCCCTCGAAAACGGCGTCGACACCATATTCGTTTTTCAGGCGGCTGGCGACAACTTCAAACTGCAAAACACCGACCGCACCCAAGATCAAATCGCTGCTTGAAACGGGCTTGAAGACTTGTACCGCGCCTTCTTCGCCCAACTGTTGCAAGCCCTTTTGCAGCTGTTTGGTTTTGAGCGGATTCAAGATACGCGCGGTACGGAAGAAGTCTGGTGCGAAGTAGGGAATACCGGTGAACTGCAAGAGTTCTCCTTCGGAAAAGCTATCGCCGATTTGCATATTGCCGTGATTCGGCAAGCCGATGATGTCACCTGCGTAGGCTTCTTCAACCTGCTCACGTGACGAGGCCATGAACGTCACTACGGAAGATACTTTGATATCGCGATTGATACGCAAGTGTTTGAGTTTCATGCCGCGTTCGAACCGACCAGAACACACACGCAAGAACGCAATACGGTCACGATGTGCGGGGTCCATATTCGCTTGAATCTTAAAGACGAAGCCAGAGAACGGTGCTTCATTCGGTTGCACTTCACGCACCGTCGCGTCGCGCCCACGTGGTGCCGGTGCCCAGTCGAGCAAGGCGTTCAGAATTTCACGGACACCGAAGTTATTGATCGCAGAACCGAAGAACACAGGCGTTTGCGTCCCCGCCAAAACTGCGTCCAAGTCAAAAGGATGGGAGGCGCCATGCACCAATTCCACTTCCATTTTGAGCTGTTCAATTTCGAGTGGGAACAATTCGGCGAGGCGTGGATTATCAATACCTTTGACCACTTCAAATTCTTGATCCGCGCGTTCACTACCTGGTGTGAACAGCATGATTTCGTCTTTCAGGATGTGATACACACCGCGGAAAGTCTTGCCCATGCCAATCGGCCAGGTCACTGGCGCACATTGAATTTTGAGAATCGATTCCAACTCGTCGAGCAATTCCAAAGGATCGCGTGTTTCGCGGTCCATTTTGTTGACGAAGGTGATAATCGGCGTATTACGCATGCGACAAACATTGAGCAACTTAATCGTTTGTTCTTCTACACCTTTGGCCGCGTCGATCACCATCAAAGCCGAGTCAACCGCGGTCAAGACACGATAGGTATCTTCCGAGAAGTCTTGGTGTCCTGGGGTATCGAGCAGATTGACGACGTGATCACGATATTCAAACTGCATCACCGAGGAAGCAACCGAAATGCCACGTTGCTTTTCGATTTCCATCCAGTCTGAGGTCGCATGACGACCGCTCTTACGCGCTTTGACGGTACCGGCAAGTTGAATCGCCCCCGAGAACATCAAGAGTTTTTCGGTGAGCGTTGTCTTACCAGCATCCGGGTGGGAAATAATGCCGAAGGTGCGGCGGCGAGCGACCTCTTTACGGATCAAATCCGTGGAGACTTTCTTGGTCGGGGCGAGGTCTTGGTCGTTTTGAACTTCCGCAGTGGTGTTTTGATCGCTCATGGGGGAGACTCTATGAATTTCGTGCAAAAAAAGTGTAACCTATGATTTTAACACGGCAAGCTGAGGTTCCCTCGCTTTCGGCGGTTAGCAGCAAACGAGACTCATTTGTTTTGCTGCTTGTTTAATTTTTTGGAAAGATAATCTGTAATGTTGCGTGCTTCTCAACCTCTATGGCGTCGTTTGCTGGCCTTGTTCTTGGCTACTTGTTTTGTCTTACCTTCGCCAGTCTGGGCCTGGGGCGCGGAAGGCCATGAATTAGTCGGCGCGGTGGCGGACCGTCTGCTGCGTGGAAGTGCGGCGGCCGATAAAGTGAAAACCTTATTGCAGGGGCGCAGCTTGTCGCAAGTCGCGGGCTGGGCTGATTGCCTGAAGAATGTTAATCCCGAGCAGAATTTCGAGTACACCAATGTGGGCAAATATGTAGACTGCAAAGTGTTCGAAAATCCCGAAGATATAGCCGCCATCATCGCCTTCGTCAAACGCAATCACGATACTTGTTTTGCACTCTCGACTTCGCGTGAGAGCTGCCACAAACACTACCATTACACCGATCTCAGCGTACAGCAATCGCGTTATGCCTATCCTGGCTTTGGTAGTGCACACGAAGACATCGTACAAGCTTTGCTTGCCTCTATCGCCTATTTGCAAGGTCGATCAGTGCCCGAACCGTTTCATTTCGCCAATGATACCGAAGCCTTGTTGCTGTTGGTGCATTTAGTCGGCGACATTCATCAGCCGCTGCATGTGGCCGGAGTTTATCTCGATGATGAGGGCAATGTTTTGCTCGACCATCATTTGATGCAAGGGCCAAATCAACAGAAGGCGGGAACCGCTGGTGGCAACGCGCTGCAAATTGATCAAACTAATTTGCACACGATGTGGGACAAGATTAGCCCAGCGGTGAAAGACGCCGTGTGGCGGCAGTTTGAGCAAAATCCGGGTCAAATACCAAGTAATATGAATCCCAATACTTTATCTGACTTACCTGCCGCTTGGGCCGATGAAAGTCTGCACGCTGCCCGTCAAGCCTTCACGGATGTGCGTTTTGGAAAGAAGACCGCGACTCCGCGCGGCGATCGATGGAATGCTGATTTGCCAGCCGATTATCGGGAGAAGCTTGAAATGATCCAAGCTGAACGCATAGAAAAAGCAGGGCGTCGATTGGCGGCCATTTTGAAAACGATTTATGGATGAGCTTTGATATTGAGCTTTGAAAGATTTTTGAATAAACCGTGTTTCGCACAATAGTGTATGCTTACGTGCACTTTTTGTAATTTTTAGGGAGTTGGTATGGCGGTTCCTTTTATGCGTCGTGTTGGTCACGGCATTGTGTTTCTCTGGCAAGCGGTCGACACCAGTCGTCGCTTCGTAATCAACTTCATTTTTTTATTGATTGCGATACTGTTCATTACTAGTTTATTCTCGTCGAATAAGATCAAAGTCGAAGAGAAGACAGCTTTGGTGTTGAACTTCAAAGGTGACCTGGTCGAACAGCATCCCGGCAGTGCCAGTGATGCCTTTATCGCTGAATTACAAGGCGATAAGCGCAAGTCAACGCAATTGCGCGATATCTTGACGGTCTTGGATACGGCTGCCAAAGATCCAAAAATTACCAGCGCGGTTCTCATGCTCGACAATATGCAGAGTGCGGGAATGCCGATGCTCCGCGAAGTCGCGGCGGCAATTGATCGATTCAAAGCGAGTGGCAAAAAAGTGATCGCTTGGGGTACCAATTACGATCAACGTCAATATTTTCTCGCTGCACACGCGAATGAGGTGTATTTGCATCCTATGGGTACGGTGATGTTGACTGGCTTCGGTCGTTACCGTAACTACTACCATGATGCCTTGGAAAAAATTGGCATTACCGTCAATGTATTGAAAGTCGGTACCTTCAAGAGTTTTGCTGAGCCTTATATCGCCAACGGCCCGTCGCAAGCTGCATCTGAAGCTGAAGCGTATTTGTATAATGCGATGTGGAAGATCTATACCGACGACGTCGAAAAATCCCGCAAGATGCAGGCTGGCGCGATTATGGAGAACATCAATAAACTTCCTGAAATGTTGAAAGCAGCGAAAGGTAGTGTGGCGCAGTTTGCGGTTGATGCAAAATTGGTCGATGGTCTCAAAACGCGTGATGACTTGCGTCAAATGATGTTAGCGATGGGCGCGAAAGATGAGCATACGAAGAGCTTCAAACAAATCGCGTTTGATGAGTATCTCGACAATCAACGCAAGCTCGAATTTGGCCCTGCGGTCGGTGTGATCGTCGCGGAAGGTGAAATTAGTGATGGTAATGCGCCAGCTGGTCAAATCGGTGGCAACTCGACTTCTAATTTGATTCGTAAAGCGCGTGAAGATGATCAAATCAAAGCCATCGTTTTGCGCGTCGATTCGCCTGGTGGCAGTGCCTTCGCTTCGGAATTGATTCGTCAGGAGTTGGAATTGACGCAAAAAGCTGGTAAGCCAGTCATCATTTCTATGGGTAACGTCGCGGCTTCTGGTGGTTATTGGGTTTCGATGTCGTCGGACGAAGTGATCGCTGATCAGGCAACGATTACTGGATCGATTGGCGTCTTCGCAATCTTCCCAACAGCCGATCGCGTGATGGATAAGATTGGCGTACACACTGCTGGCACGACCACCACATGGTTAGCCGATTCTTTTAATCCTTTGCGTCCTATGAATCCACGTTTTGGTGAAGTGATACAGATGGGTATCGAGAACACCTATCAGCAATTTATTACTAAAACTGCGGCAGCTCGTAAGACGACACCTGAGAAGATTGACGCAGTCGCACAAGGTCGCGTGTGGACCGGTGAGCAAGCCAAAGAACGCGGTTTGGTTGATCGTCTTGGTAGCTATCAAGATGCTTTGAAATCGGCTGCCACCCGCGCGAAATTGGGTGATAGCTATCGCGTGGCTTACATTGAGCGTGAGCCATCAAAATTTGATAAGTTCTTCACGATGTTTGGTGATTCAGCAGCGCAAGCGGTCAACCAACAATTTAAAGTCGCCGTGACACCAAGTGGTGTGCCACCGGCGGCGGCGAGCGAAATGGTGAAAGAGCTCTCATGGTTAGCCGATCTACGCAAAGACAATAAAGGCTATATGGTGATGGCGCATTGCATGTGTAGTACACAATAAGTCACACTGTATCGCTACAAAAAAAGCCAAACCGAATTTCATCGGTTTGGCTTTTTTATTAGCGCTTGCTGAGATGTTTACTACAGCGAGTTCAAAAAACGCACTTGGATTTAGTGTTTCTTGACGCTGTTGAAGAAGCGTTGCGACACTCCTTCATTTACACCGAGAGCGTTGTTGGACGAGACAGGTGCAAGTGGCACTAGTTTCGGCGCGTTGTTAGTAAACGGTGTGATCCCCATGGTTTGATGGATTTCCTGTGGATACATCAAATGACCGCGTGTGATGACTGCCGATACCTTACGCAAATCCTCGATATCTTTGGTTGGGTCGCCGTCCACCAAGACCAGATCTGCCAGTTTGCCGACTTTGATCGAGCCGCGGTCGGCTTCAGTGCGGGTATAGATCGCCCCGTTTTTCGTCGCGACTTGAATCGCTTGCGCTGGTGTTAAACCTGCTTTCACTAACATGCCCAATTCAGAATGCAAGGTAAAGCCGGCGAGTTCATCGGTGCCAGCGACAATAGGCACACCTTCTTTGTACAAACGTCCGACAAATTCAACCATCTTTGCATATGACTTTTGATGTTGCTTGAGCGCCGCATCATCTTCGATTTTCATGGTGCCGACTGCAAAACCACGGCTGACATCGGGTGGCATGTGGCTAGCGATTGTGGCAAATGGTTCATTGATCTCACCATCCTTTTGTTTGAGGAAAGCAAAAGTTGCTAGAGTTGGGTCGAGTGCGATCTTTTTGTCTTTCAGCGTTTTGACGAAGGCCTTCACCTTCGCCGAGTTGAAATCGATGTCGGCAGTTTTCTTTGCCGGCAAATTGAAACGATCCAAAGTGCGCGTGTCGGTTTCTGGCGTTGCTAAAAAATTCAACATAATTTGATTGATATGCTGGATCTCATCGTAGCCAGCTTCGATCGCTTCGAAGGCGCGCAACCCAACAGGAATGTGGCCGGACACACGCATGCGGCGAGAGTGTGCATAGGCAACGGTTTCTTTGAGGATCTCTTTGGGGAAAGAGTTATAGATCTTCAATTGTGGATAGCCATGTTCGGCATACCAATCGATCGCGTTTTTCGCGCCGGCCAGATCTTTAATCACGAAACCATTATTTGCCGAGTAAGGGCTTTCACCTTCGAGGAAGCCAGCAGGTACGATTTGTGGGCTGAGTAAGCTGCCTTCGGCAACTTCATCGATGATGGCTTGCACTTGCGCATTCTCATTCCCGAGGTCGCGTACAGTCGTCACGCCTGCCGCGATGTTGAGACCGCCATCCCAACGGCCAACGTGGCCGTGCATGTCATATAAGCCCGGTAGCAAAATGCGCCCACCTGCATCGAGTTCTTGATTGGCGCCACGTACCGGAGAACCTGCTGGCAAGATTGCAGTGATGCGACCACGCAAAACGTATACATCAGATGGTGCGCCTATGGTCGCTTTGTCGCTATCAAAGATGCGAGCGTTTTTAATCACAGTTAAACCCTTGAGCGGATGTTGGAGTTTTTGCGCCCAATCTTTGAGCACTTTTGCTTCGGCATTTTTTTGGATAGTCGCCATCGCCTCACCATTGGCTTCCCAGCCTTCTTCTATCGCTTTCATATAGCCCGGTGCGATGACTGCAAACAGACGTGGTTTTTCACCGGTCGTCGCCCACAAAAAACTAGGCGAAAGGCCAATGCCAGTTTGTGCCAACAGTTGAACCGTCTGTTTTTTACTGCCATTGCTGACTTCAAGTTCGGCGATCTTAGTTTGTGATAAAGAGCCGGTTGGTAGCAAGGGCAATGGCGCGCCGTTTCTTGCCGCTAGTGCGGAAATTGAAATTGAGCCGGTCTCAAACGAACTATTGAGGGGGATGTATAGTGCAGAACCATCGACTTGTTTGCTGCCTTTTTCTGAAGTGGAATGCCATTCCGCTTTGTTGCCTTGGCGACGGAAGTTTTCGTTGATCGGCGCGCCGAAAGTCGAGGTGCCCGTCACTTTGAATTCAGAAACCAAACCATCGGCACCGAGGCGTATTTCTTCTTTGAGCTCAGGGCCGCGGCCGTTGTCCTTGAAAATAAAACTGACTTTGGTTAGCCCATCGTCTTGTCTTTGCACGATTTGTTCACCCGCTTGTTTGCCGTTTTCTAGAAAGATCAGGAATTTTGTGGTTTGGGTATCGGCGAAGGCGGATACGGAAAAGCAAGAGAGCAAGCCAGCAGCAATACTTGTGGCGAGAATTGACTTCATGGGTGCGGATAGGCGTTTCATTGATTGGTCTCCAACAAAAAAAGAAATGCACGACAGGGCGTTCGGGTCAAGTCGTGAACTGCGCAAGCATAGCGCGTCTTCGGGGCAATTTACGTAAAAAAGTGATGAGCACTGATTTGGTGTTAATTATTGATAAAAATTAGGAGAGAGTGACATCCATGGTCGACAAACTGCGCTTAGGACAGGGCACTTAAGTAAAGTTCGTCTACGAGGCCTTGATCTTAATGACGACTTTCTTTATCTGCTGATCGCGATGAATACTGCGACAAGGGCGGTGTAATTCCCCAGGAAAGAACACCGCGTACATGCCGGGTGTGAGTATCAGTTTGGTTTCATTGGGCTGAGTCGCGACGAAGGCAATATCGCGTGTCTCGAGAAAATTTTGTTCCGGCACGAGCTGAGGTGCAGTCGGTAAATAGCCGATCAGTTCTTCACCTTGTAGTAAGCATTGCACATCGATGTGTTGGCGATGAAATTCGGGTAGGCTCATCTCCCAAGATTGGGTCAAGGGATCTTGCACCAAGGCGAACATTGCTTCGTTGATTTCGTAACGCCCGCTCTCGTATTCGAGATAATTGGTATGCCGCAGGTGTTCGACGGCGGCAGCGACTTGTTCTGGCAATGCTAAATTTTGCGAAAGGTGAGCGAGAATCATAGATACTCCCGTTGGTGAAGCGGCGATTATGGCAGAAGTCTGCGTTCCTCGCGTTGGCATTGGCTTCCTGTTGTATGCAAGCTGCGGTAGACTGCCACTTTGATCGGAAATACGGCTTAAGGGTGTTGTGCTATGTTGACTGCTTTGATTTTCATCTTTGGTTTGACTTATGTTGCCATCGCCATGGAGCATCCGCTGAGAATCAATAAATCGGCGTCGGCCCTGCTGGGCGCTGGTTTGCTGTGGACAGTCTATGCCTTGAACCACCCGTCTTCGCTGCAACTAAGTGAGGAACTCGGTGTATCCCTCATGGGAACCGCGCAGATCGTCTTCTTTTTGATGGGAGCGATGGCAATCGTCGAAGTGGTCGATGCACATAATGGTTTCGAAGTGATCACCTCACGCATCAAGACCAAGAGCCTATCGTCTTTAATTCTTTTAGTCGGTTGTGTGACTTTCTTTCTGAGTTCCATTCTCGACAATCTGACCACCACCATAGTCATGGTTTCCTTGATGCGAAAGTTATTGGCTGAGCATGAAGACCGTATGCTTTTTGCGGGTGTGATTGTGATCGCCGCCAACGCTGGTGGAGCGTGGACAGCGATTGGTGATGTGACGACAACCATGCTTTGGATTGGCGGCCAAATCAGTGCTCTCAACATTATGCAGGCGGTATTTTTGCCGAGCTTAGTGAGTCTCTTGTTGCCACTTCTACTGAGTGCGTATTGGATGCGAGGTAGACCCGTGATTGCTCCACAAGTTGCAAGCGGTGAGGCAAGGCCGACACGCGCCTTCGAACGCAACATTATGTTTTGTTTAGGCTTGGCGATTTTGATACTGGTTCCTGTGTTCAAAGCGGTAACTCATTTGCCGCCGTTCATGGGGATTTTGTTTGGCTTAGGGATTCTTTGGTTGGTAGGAGATTTGCTTCATCGTGAGAAAGAGGATGTCCACAAAGAGCGTTTAACGTTGGTGAGTGCATTGACCCGCATTGATATGGCTTCGATTATTTTCTTTGTTGGCATTCTTTTGGCGGTCGCCGTGCTGGAGCATACCCATATGCTTAGCGAACTTGCGCATTCACTTGATCGCAGTGTTGGGCGACAAGATTTGATTGTGTTACTGATTGGCTTGGCAAGCGCCGTCGTCGACAATGTCCCATTGGTCGCAGCTTCTATGGGCATGTATAGTTTGCAGCAATTTCCCACCGATAGTTTCTTGTGGGAGTTTCTCGCTTATTGTGCTGGTACTGGTGGTTCGATTTTGATTATCGGTTCTGCTTCAGGTGTGGCGGCGATGGGTTTGGAAAAGATCAGCTTTACTTGGTATCTGCGAAAGATCAGTTTAATCGCCTTGTTGGGTTATCTCGCTGGTGCTGCCGTTTATGTTTTGCAGTATCGTCTGATGCATTGAGCGTTGTGCGCTTGTCGAGCAAAGCAAGGAAAGCAAAGACATAATCGAGGGTGCCTTTGCTGTGAAATGCGCACGAGATACAAAAAAATCAAATCTAAGCTTTGTCTTTCGGATCGGGTAAGAGACAGGCGTCTATGATTTGCAAGTCATTGTCTTTCGCAAAGCTCAAGACGAAATGAAAGGCTAGTGGTTCAATTTCGCGCAAGGCTTCGTTGACTACGACCGAACGTACCCCGTTCAAGAGGATGGGGCGCACATAAGGTGAATACTGCAAGTGCGCATTGCGCCCACCTTCAGGGCGAAAGCATGACATCGCACCACACAAACGCTCGGCCCAATCGCTAGGGCGAAATTGCTTCCCATCGCTGGTCAAACCTTGAATGAAGAACTCACTCTTGGGTTTGTTTGATTTGTCGGAAGAATCGGTCATGTGAGCTGTGTTTGCGAGCAGTAAATGAAGAATCGGTTACACGCTTTTCAATTCATCGACGGATATAGCTGTCGGTGATCGAGTTAGGCGCATTCGGCTGTCCACGTATGTATTATATCTTATAGAAGACTTGGCGGCGTGTGCCTGCGAGAAAACTCTCTAAAAAATTTCCCTGATGCAATCTAGCCAAGTATAGTGCAATTTTTTTCTGAGTAAAGCGGAATCCCGCAATGGCTATAAAGTGTTGTTTGCGGGAGAAATTGAACTTTGTAGGGGATTCTGTGGTCAGGAAGGAAAGCGCCGTAGGCTTTTTTTGCGAAGTAGATGGGCGTCCTTACCTTTTTGGTACAAATCCCGCCAGAATTTGTCGGAGATAGACGCCTGCACAGGCGTCGCGAGCGGGCGGAATTAGGATCGAGGAACGTACCTGTGCTGGGACACCGCGAGCCCTAGAGATTCAAAGTTCGTCTGCGCACTAGCTTGTGCAGAGGACTCTGCGATAGTTTAACTTTTTGACCACTGTATTACTGTTTTCTTGGAGTATAGGAATGTTTAGTAAATCAAAATTTGCAATGAGTGCAAGCATGTTAGCCGCTGCCCTCATCATTAATGGCCCGATGTCTGTGGCCCTAGCGGCCGACAAAACGGGCGACAGCAGTATCTACAGTGAGCGAGATTTGCAAACCGCAGCATGGTTGCGAGATGCTAGCCGTGCCGACAATGCAAGTTATAAGATTTTGGAGTCGTTGACCACAGAAGTGGGCCCACGCCTCGCTGGCAGCCCTGCCGATGCCCGTGCGGTAGCTTGGGCGGAAGCGAAATTCAAGGAACTGGGTTTCGACAAAGTATGGAAAGAACCAGTGAGCTTTCCGACCTGGCAGCGTGGTATCGAAAAAGCCGAAATCATTGCGCCATTTCCGCAACCATTGTTGATTACGGCACTCGGTAATAGTGTGGCAACGCCAACTGAAGGGCTGGTCGGTGACTTGGTGCAATTCGCCAGCTTCAAGGACCTTGCCGCAGCTTCATCTGACGCTGTTAAAGGTAAGATCGTTTTCATTAATCATAAAATGCAAAGTGCCGCCGACTATGGCGCGGTGCAAGCGGGGCGTACACGTGGCGCTTCCGAAGCAGCACGCAAAGGCGCGATCGCGATCATTATCCGGTCAGTCGGCACGGATAGTCACCGCTTTCCGCATACCGGCGTGATGAATTACGACGAAGGTGTGACCAAGATTCCAGCGGCAGCCATGTCGAATTCAGACGCAGATATGGTAGTGCGTATGCTGAAGCGTGGTAAGCCGGTTAGCGTGAAATTGCAGTTGAGTTCTGCGGCGGCCGGTACGTACACTTCGTACAATGTGATTGGAGAAATCACAGGGTCGGATTTGCCGAACGAATACGTGGTGATTGGTGGTCATCTTGATTCTTGGGATTTGGGTACGGGCGCGATTGATGATGGCGCAGGGTGTGCAATCACGATGGCTGCTGCTGAAGTGATCAAGCGCCATGGATTGAAACCTAAGCGTAGTATTCGCGTGGTTTTGTTCGCTAATGAAGAACAAGGTTTGTTTGGTGGAAAAGCCTATGCTTTAGCACATGAAAAGCAGATCGCTGCAATTCAAGCAGCGTCCGAAGCCGATTCAGGACAAGGGCCGGTTACACAAATGTCGTCGTTCGTGCGCCCAGAGGCATTCGCCCTAGTAAAACAGATGCAGCAAATTATGGCGCCTTTGGGCGTCGCTGCAGGCGACAACAATGCTTATCCTGGCCCGGATATGGGTGCCTTGCGCAGTTTAGGTGTGGCGAGTTTTGGTTTGACGCTGAAGACCGATGACTATTTTGATTTGCACCATACACCAGACGATACTTTCGATAAGATCGAGCCTGCTCGCATTAATCAAGCGACCGCTGCATATGCTGTGTTTGCTTGGATGGCGGCCAATGCTCCAATCAGTTTTGGCTCTGGTCAGGAATACCTGAAATCACTGAAGCCCTAAGAAATACTTTTACACTTTTCTAATCGCAAACACCGTCCCCGTGGCGGTGTTTTTTTTCGTCTAGTAGAGGTGCGATGCCAAGTATGATCAGCAGCAAAGCCAGTGGAACCGTGGAGATGAAACCAATGAATTTGAAGCCCGCGGCACCAGCTACACCCCCAGCGAAGAAAGCGAAAACGAGAGCAAGACGTAAGCGTAGTTTTTCTCGGTTGGCGCGCACCATACTATGTTCGTTTTGTTTTTGATCGTAGTTCCAGTACAGCAGTTTTCCAATCTCTATGCCTATGTCGGTCACGAGGCCGGTGACATGCGTTGTTCGAATCTCCGCTTGTGAAATCTTTGTGATGAGTGCGTTTTGCAATCCCATGGTAAAGCACAGCAGCATGGTAATGAGGGAAACGGTCACAAGTTCGTGATCAAGCAATCCACGACCAAGAAAACCAAAAACTAGCAGTAGGATTGCCTCCGCAAAAAGAACTGGTGCATAGTGAAATCGATGTGCATTTCGTTTGGCGTAATTAACCCAAATTGCGGTACAGGCGGCGCCCAAAATAAAGGAGCACAGCATTAGGAAGGCGGCTAATGCTGGGACTAAACGATGTAAAACGATATCATCCGCTGCGGTCGACAAAATGCCTGTCATATGCGATGTGTAGCGCCCTACAGCCAGAAAACCGCCAGCGTTTAGAGCACCGGCAATCCAACAAAGTAGAAATCCCAGATGTAGATTGCTACGTGAGTCGCGTTCTGGTGAACTCAGTTTAGCTAGATAGTGCAGGGGCATATGGATGATTGCTCTGGAAGAGGTTGGACCGAGATATTTTGACACCAGTGATGAAATAAAGTCGAGCATTCGGCGAAGTGTTCGAAACATTGCTCAATAAACGTGATATTTTTTGAAATAGTAGCTATTAAGACCACTACATCTGACTGGTATAGGTGGGTGAAATCAAGTGGTGTGGCTTTTTTGCGAATGTCATGTTGACTTGTGTCAACATACCACTGTTGATCGTACTCGAAAAATATGTACAAAAATCTCTTTGAATCAAATACTTAGTTTGATACTTGTTGTTTTTGATTGGATACCAATTCTCAAATGGTTGTAATACCAATCAAATAAATTTAATACCACATGAATACCGCTTGACAGTTGGTATTAGCGACTCTAAAGTGAAGACTCTTCGAAAATTGAGATGTGTGGTTTGTATTTGGTCTCGAAGTGGGATATGCGGTGTAGTGAGTGTTCCTGTGGGGGGAAGTTTCCGAAGTCGCATTCTTTGCGTTTGAAGTTGTAGGTTTGTTTTTTGCGGGTTGTTGGTCACTGGTGGTTTTGATCTGGTCTTGTATTCGCATCAACAAGCTTTTGTTTTTTCTAAAAAGTGGTACTTAGCGCGAGGCAGTTGTTTCTTCTGCTGAGCATTGAACGTTTTTTTTGGAAGTCTTGGGGGAATAAATGAAAAGTAATTTGAAGCCTAGTCTGACACCGATCGCTTGTGCTGTGACAGTGTTGATGATGACTGCAGCTATGACTGCGCAGGCGCAAGATGCCGACACGAAAAAAGGGCTGAAGGAAGAGCAGCAGACGATTATCGTGACCGGTGTGCGCGCAGCGATGCAACAGTCCTTGAATCAAAAACGTAATGCTGAATCACACGTGGAAGTGATTACAGCGGAAGATATCGGCAAAATGCCAGATAAGAACGTTGCAGATTCTTTGCAACGCGTTTCTGGTGTAACAACGAGCTCTGCCTCTGGTAATGAAGGTGGCTTCGATGAAAACGATCGCGTCAGTATGCGCGGTACCAATCCAAGTTTGACACAAACATTGATCAACGGTCACAACATGGCGGCTGGTGATTGGTTCGTGTTGAATCAATCTGGTCCAGGCGTAGGGCGTTCTATTTCCTATACTTTGTTGCCTTCTGAATTGGTGGGTCGTATCGAAGTCAACAAAACATCTCAAGCAAGCTTGGTTGAGGGTGGTGTGGCTGGTTCGATCAACGTTGTCACACGTAAGCCTTTGGAATTCAAGAAGCAAGTAACAGCTGAAGCATCTCTCGGTGCTGTGTATGCTGACTTACCAGGAAAGACAGATCCACAATTCTCCGGTTTGGTTAACTGGAAAAACGATGACGGCACTTTTGGTGTGATGGTTCAGGCGTTTTCGGAAAAACGTAGTTTGCGCCGCGATGGTCAGGAGATGCTTGGTTGGTCTCAGATCTCTCCTTCTAGCCCTATGGCAAAAACGAATCCGGATTTGGCAGGTGCCTACTATCCAACTCTGTTAGGCGCGGCATTGTTTGAACAAACTCGTAAGCGTACTGGTGGATTGGTTAGCTTGGAGTTCAAGCCCAGCAAAGAGTTTGATTTGGTGCTGAATGGCTTCAGTTCCACGCTCGATGCAGCGAACTACAACCGTAACTATATGTTGTGGGGTTCACATTTTATTGATAGTGGCAATGGCCAGGCGCCAGATGCGGGTTATCGTGTGTCCACCATCAACGGTGTCAAAACACTGGTAAGCGCAAGTTTCAAACCAGTCGCTGGTACGACTTACGGTGTGTATGACCAGATTTCACGCCCAGATGCTGGTTCGCAGGTAAACTTCTTTAGTTCTGAATTTACGTGGAAGTTAAGCCCTGATTTCAAATTGAATGGTCAATTGGGTACATCTAAGGCTAAAGGTAAGACGCCGACTCAAGATGTCGCTGAATGGAATGTTGGCGTGGGTTCTGGCGCGAGCTACAACATCAATGGTGTAGATCGCGCAGCTGATTGGAAGTTGGGTAATACAAACTACTCTAGTCCAACGCCACAGTCCTTGGGATGGGTCTTTGGTCATCAAAACGTGATTGTTAACGACGAAGAATCATGGGCAAAGTTGGATGGTGAGTATCGTGTTGATAGCGGCATCTTCTCATCTTTGAAATTTGGTGTTCGTACGACTGAACATAAACGTGATAGCGATGCAGCTTTGGGACAAGGTCCGGGTTGTAAGAAGGCAAATGGCATGCAGGCAGCTTGGGATTGGTCGCAGGCTTCTTGGTGCCCAGTCGGAACTGTTGCGCAAAATGATCCTGCTAAATTCCCTGGTACTGTAAGTTTGTATCCTTCAAATTACGGTAGTGGTTTGGGAGGTGCTTTCCCAACCGGAATCTGGTATTACACGCCAGAACAATTGGCTGCTTTCAACAAATATTCCAATCGTGACAATGATGGAACTCGCTTGGATTACTCGACTCAATTCGCACTGAAAGAAAGTGTTAATGCTTTCTATGTTCAGGGCAATATGGAAGGGCAGGGTTGGAGTGGTAACCTCGGTCTTCGTGTGGTCCAAACTAAAGAGCGCGTAACATCCGCATTAAGTGGTGCAGGTAAAGATAAGGTCGTTTCTGATTTCGGAACTTTCCATTTTGAGACAACTGAAAATACCTACAACGACGTATTGCCAAGTTTGAACTTGCGCTTTGATTTGAATAAAGATGTGGTCGCGCGTTTGGCTGCATCGAAAACGATGACGCGTCCAGATTTCGGTGCATTGGCAAGTGCGATTAGCCTCAGTCCTCCAGCATCTGCGACGGGTACTGGTAGTGGTAGCGGTGCGAATCCAAACTTGAAACCAGTCCGCTCCAATAACTTGGATGCGTCCTTGGAATGGTACTACGCTCCACGTGCGATTCTTTCTGGTAGTGTCTATTACATGGACTTGACTAGTTACGTCGGAATCGGACAGGTAACGCGTAGCTACTTCACTTCTAGTTCGGCAATTCCACAAGGTGCGATGGTTCCTTACGTATTGAGTGTTCCAGTGAACTCCAGTGCGAAAGTTAAAGGCTTTGAATTGGCATGGGAACAGCCAATCTTGAACAACTTTGGTATCGCTGCTAACTACACGTATGCAGATGCTAAAGATGCGAAAGATCAAGAAGTTGTTGGTGCATCTAAAAATACCTACAACTTGAGCGGCTACTATGAAGACGATATGTTCAACGCACGTTTGTCCTACAGCTACCGTTCTGCGTTCTACAGTGGTTTGGATCGTGAAACAGCGTTCTCTCAAGGTGCGACTGGTTCATTGTCTGCTTCTTTCGGTTACAAGATCAATGAAAACATGGCCTTGTCCTTGGATGCACATAACCTCAACAATCCGAAGTTGAAGTACTTCGCATTGAACAATGATCAACCACGTTCCATCTACCAAAGTGGCCGTCAGTATTACTTGACTCTGCGCGTGAAGATGTAATGCGGTTGCGTTGAGTAAGCCTGTACTTACTCAACGTCAGTTGTTATCAGGAAGTGACGGGGCAGGGTCTGCTTCGTCACTTTTTTTTCGGCGCGAGTGGCTCGGTTTTGATTCGTCTTGGATGGGACTGCGAAGCAAAACCAAGATATTTGCCTATACATCTCAGTATTGAATACAACATACTTGAGAAAAATATTAAATACCACTTAAATACCTATTGACATCCACTTTGGAAGCACATAAAGTGGTCATATCGTGAACTAAATCAGCAGAGCATTTTGTATGTCGCAGATGCCGTTCCTTTTTGAGAATTCTTGAATAGGTTTGTGAGAGAGTTGGAACCAGTGCAATACCAATATTTAATCGGAGTTGATGGCGGCGGAACCGGTACTCGTGTAGTGGTGACTGACCTTCGAGGCGTGGAGTTGGCGCGAGGGCAGGCTGGGCCATCAGGCTTGATGCACGGCGCTGCATCAGCATGGCAAGCGATTTTGCAGGCGATTGATAACGCTTTTCAACAGGCCAATATTGCCCGTCCAGAGTTGGCGCAACTGGCGATTGGTTGTGGTTTGGCCGGTGTCAACAATCGTCAATGGGCAGAAGAATTTCGTGCGGCTAATCCGGGTTTTGCAGGCTTAGCAGTCGAGACTGATGCTGGGACAACTTTGCTAGGTGCGCACGAAGGAAAACCTGGTGCCATTATCGCTTTAGGTACCGGTAGTGTATGTGAAGTGATGGATGCCAATGGCCATCGGCGTGAGGTTGGTGGTTGGGGTTTTCCTTCGAGCGATGAAGCCAGTGGTGCATGGATGGGTTTGCGCGCCATCAATCACTTGCAGCATGCACTCGACGGTCGGGCCATGATGGATGATTTTGCTGGCGCTCTATTGAAATTCTGCGGTGGTTCGAAAGATGCCGTATTTGTTTGGTTGGCTGGTGCAAGCCAGACCAAGTTCGCCCAATTGGCCCCTTTGGTCATCGAATTTGCTGAAAAAAGTGGCAAAGCGAAAAATATTTTAAAAGAAGCTGGTATTGAAGTGGAAAAAATGGCGAATGCCCTCGATCCCTCTGGTAGGATACCGATCGCGCTATGCGGTGGTCTTGCTGAAGTGGTCTGGTCGTATCTGCCAGAATCCTTGTTACATCGTGTCACCAAACCGAAAGGTGATTCCGCCCAAGGTGCCCTCATTTTGGTCAAAAGCCAATTGTTGAAATCGTAGTTCAACGCACTTGTCTGAAGGAATAAGGAATTATGTTGGCTCAACTTCTTGATTTTAAACCGGATGGAGATAGCTCCACACCTTTGTACTTGCAGCTGGCGAATAAGCTCGCTAACGGGATTCACAACGGCTATTGGCAGCCTGATGAAGCGCTGCCTTCGGAACGTATGTTGGCTGAGACGCTGAATATCTCCCGCGTCACCGCGCGCAAGGCGATTGAGATGTTGTGTGAACGTGGTTTGCTGACGCGCAAGCATGGTTCTGGAACCTACATTACACCGAAGTTGGAACAGCCTCTTTCTCGTTTGACTAACTTCAGTGAAGAGTTGCGCCAACGTGGTTTTATGCCGGGTTCGCAATGGCTATCGCGCGATACCGGCGTGGCATCGCCGGAGGAGATTCTCTCCTTAGGTTTGTCGCCGCATGCAGTGGTTTCGCGTTTAAAACGTCTACGTACGGCCGACAACGTGGTGATGGCGATCGAGAGTTCGACGATTCCTAATATCTATTTGCCGAACCCGAAATTGGTGACCGATAGTTTGTACGGCCATCTCGAAATGAATAACGTCGCGCCGACCCGCGCTTTGCAGCACATTCGTGCGGTGAGTGCGACAGCAGAACAAGCAAAATTAATCGGCTTGAAACAAGGCACCGCTATGCTGTTGATTACGCGTGTCGGGTATTTGGCGAATGGCGCTGCAGTAGAGCTTACACACTCTTACTGCCGCAGTGATTATTATGACTTTGTGGTGGAGTTGTTTCGATGACTGAACAAGGGCAAGTGATGCAAGAAATCAGCGGCAACGTATTGACAGCACAAGGTTGGGTGCGTGGGTCGATTCATTTCGCTGAGAAGATTCGCGAGATCAAAGGTCAAGCAACGGACCCTGGCGCGAATCCAGATTGCTATATCTTGCCTGGCTTTATCGACCTTCATGTGCATGGAGCAGGTGGTAAAGACACCATGGAAGGTGGTGAAGCGATCAAAGTCATTTCGCGTATGCACGCACGTCACGGCACGACCAGTATGTTGGCCACTACGATGACCGCTCCGATGTCAGATTTGGAAACGGCATTGCAAGCCTTATCCGGTGTATGTGCTAAACGCCAAGCAGGCGCAGCGCGGGTACTCGGCGTGCATCTGGAAGGACCTTATATCAACCCCGGGAAACTTGGTGCGCAACCTGATTTTGCCCACGCAGGCTCCCTGGAACAAGTCAAAATCCTCAATGCGATTGCGCCGATTAAGTTAATCACGCTGGCTCCTGAAGTTGAAGGAAATCTGGCGATCGTGAATCAACTCACCGCGCTCGGGATGCGCGTGCAGTTGGGACATACGCTAGGAACCTATGAAGATGGTGTCGCCGCTATGGAGAACGGCGCCACGAGTTTTACTCACCTCTATAACGCGATGTCGCGTCTCGATCACCGTGCGCCAGGTATGGTTGGTGCGGCGTTGGCGCACGCGACCTATGCAGAAATTATCCCTGATCTTTTGCACG
Organism: uncultured Burkholderiaceae bacterium; assembly: GCA_964459555.1. Taxonomy (GTDB): domain Bacteria; phylum Pseudomonadota; class Gammaproteobacteria; order Burkholderiales; family Burkholderiaceae_D; genus Undibacterium. The sequence goes on from CAYWNE010000028.1 coordinate 18,624, forward strand.
TTCATGTTGGCGCGATTAAGACTGCCTTACGTGCAATTCCAAAATTGTATTGCGTGACCGATTCAACCTCTGCCTCTGGCATGCCCGATGGCGAATACATGTTAGGTCGCCAAGTCGTACATAAATGTTTGGGTGGCGTACGCTTGGCCGATGGCACTTTGGCGGGCAGCACGCTGACCATGGATCAGGCATTAAAGAATTTAGTCAAAATTGGTTTAGAACTAGACGATGCTTCAAAGCGTGTTTCTACTTACGCAGCAGATTTCTTAGGTTTATCTGATCGCGGACGTTTGCAGGCCGATGCCTATGCAGACTTGGTAGTTCTTGATCGTGAACTAAATCTGATCGCTGTTTATATAGAAGGAGAGAAAATTGAGCTCAAAGATGCTTAAGGAAGCATGTTCGTCAGGTGAATTTGTTGCAGCACAATTAGCACACGATACAGAACGTTTAGTCGAACTCGGCAAATATTTGCGCGCGACGCCACCGTCATCGGTCGTGACGATCGCACGTGGTAGTTCAGACCACGCTGCCAATTACGCTGCGTATTTGATTATGTCCCGTCTCGGACATATCGTCGCCTCCTTGCCAATGTCCTTGGTAACTTTAAATAGCGCACCTTTGCATGTGCGTAATGCTTTAGCGATTGCCATTTCCCAATCAGGCCAAAGCCCAGACGTGGTAGAGCCGATTCGCTTTTTCCGTGAAGGTGGCGCATCGACCGTGGCCTTGGTGAATGACGCGCAGTCTCCATTGGCCAATGCAGCGCAATGGACGATGCCTTTGCATGCGGGGCCAGAACTCAGTGTTGCAGCGACCAAGAGTTTCATTACTTCCTTGGTTGCCGGTGCGCGTTTGGCCGGTCATTGGCAAAACGATGCATCGTTTTTGGCAGCTCTGCAAGAATTGCCACACTCTTTAGAAGCCGCCACCAAGATCGATTGGTCGAATGCTTTGGACGTCTTGGTACCTGCGGAACGTATTATGGTGGTGGGACGCGGCATTAGCTTCTCAGTCGCGCTCGAGTCTGCTTTGAAGTTTAAGGAAACTCCCGTGATCCAAGCTGAGGCTTTTAGCGGCGCCGAAATCAAACATGGACCAATGGCCTTGATCGATGATGGGTACCCGCTTTTGATTTTCGCCACGCGTGGTCCAGCCCAAGCCGGTCTCATCGCCTTGGCAGAAGAAATGCGTGGACGCGGTGCGAATGTTTTGTTGGCAGCACCTGATGATGTCAAAGAGCGCAATTTGACTTTGGCGACGACGGCGACACCTGATCTCGATCCTATCGCGGCGATTCAATCCTTCTATGTGATGGCTGCCCATTTGTCAGTGGCACGCGGCCTTGATCCAGACAAACCACGTCACTTGAGTAAGGTGACAAAGACTAACTAGTGTGTCCTTTGCCTGACGGGGAAAGTGTGGGGCCGGTACCTGTCAGGCTTATTTTTTACACTAGCGTTCATTCAGTAAAGACGAGAGTTCAACATGGCAAGGCAGCGGCATCTCGAATGCAAACAAAGGCTCTGGGTTAAGAGTTCGCTGCTGTATCTTTTTACTTTTGTTTTTCTCTTCTATCTTGTCATTTCAAGCTCATATGCATATACGCTCGTCGATGGCGACGCGTACAAGGTCATGTCGAGCAAAGCTAAGAAGCAGAAGATTGAATTTTGGACCATGAGCTTGAAGCCCAAATTCATTCCTTACTTCAAAGACCTGGTTCATCACTATCAAGTAAAACATCCCAATGTTGAAGTAGAATGGGTCGACTTCGCGTGGGACATTTTGCAATTAAAATTGATTACGGCAATCGCCGCGGGCACGCCGCCGTCCTTGGTTAATCTAAGCGTGCCGTGGGCTGAGGAAATGTCGCGTGATGGCTTATTACAGCCGCTCGATGGCTATCTGTACCCACCGAATACAAGTAATCCTTATACCTCTGGTGCCCTGAAGGACGTAAGCTTCAACGGTAAGATTTATGCCTTCCCGCACTACAGTAATGTCAATGTGGTCGCCTACAACAAAACGATTTTGGACGCTGCGGGTTTGAAGCAAGCACCGAAGAACATGGATGAACTCCTGTCCTATGCACGCCAGATTTACGCGAAGACAGGCAAAGCAGGCTACGCACCCGCACTTGGTAAGATTGATGGCTTTATGATGCAAGAAGGGTTGTCATTGATTAAAAATGGCAAAGCCGTTTTCAATTCACCTGCACATTTGGCTTTGATTTTGAAACTCAAAGAAACCTATCAGGCCAATGGTTTTTTGAAAGACAAGTTGTTTGCTGAGGATAATTTCCCAGCCGTGATCGATGCTTATCTTGGCGGTCGTTTGGGCATGATGGTGTCAGCGCCAACGGCTTTACGCCGCGTTCAAGCCGATTCCAAAGCGATCTACGCCGTTACCGATATTTTTCCAGCACCGATAGGGCCGACCGGTTTTGCTGATGGTGGATGGATGTTTAATTTTGCCATTCCTAAAGGCGTGCCACGTGAGCACATTCCCGCAGTTGCCGAGTTTGCTCAGTATTTGACCAACGATGAAAATCAATTAGCGTTTGCCAAGATCGCCAATGTTATGCCGACCACCAAGCGTGCTCTGGCGGATCCTTATTTTCAAAGTCTCACGGCGCAAAATAAAGGAGTAGTGGGCGCAGCCGAAAAGGCTCAAGCTGTGGCCGCTAATGCGATGGAATTCTCGCGTAGTTTGTATGTCGCAGGGATCGACGACTATGATGAGCTGCGTCGTTTCCTCGTCAAAGCTGTAGAAGCGAGTGTCACTGGCAAACGCGATCCGCAGAGTGCGCTCGATGAAGCCGTCGCGATTTGGAATAAAAAGCTTGAGGGGGGAGGTCGATGAAGTCCTTACTTCAAGCTTTTCGTCGTCACCGATTGAGCGCATATCTGTTTCTCTTGCCGGCCTTAGTAGTCTTAGCCATGTTTGGTTTTTGGCCGGTACTGTATGGTTCGTATTTGAGTTTTACCGACTATAGCCTGGTGCGAGAAACGCATTGGGTTGGCCTAGCGAATTATCGCTACATCTTTGGCAATGATATGTTTTTGACCGGGCTCAAAAACTCGATCTTATTTTTACTGATCGTGCCCTGCATCCAAGTTTGCGCGATCACGCTTGCAGTGTTAGTCAATGATCGTTTACCGGGCATGCGTTTGTTCCGCGTCGCATATTACGTCCCCGTCGTGACCACTGTGTCGGTGGTGGGCATCATGTGGGGCTTTATGTTTCATGAGCAGGGCGCGCTCAATTATGTCTTGTTGAAACTCCATGCGATCAATGCGCCAGTGGCTTGGTTATCCGATGACAGTATCGCTTTGTTTGCGATTATGTTTGTATCCTTATGGCGTGGCTTGGGGTGGTATATGGTGATGTACTTGGCGGCCTTGCAATCGATTCCGAGTGAAATGCAAGAAGCTGCGATCCTCGATGGTGCGAATGCTTGGCAACGTTTCTGGAAGATCACAGTACCGATGTTGATGCCGACCATTATGGTCTGTAGCATCATGTCTGTATTGGCCGCGTTGAAGGCCTATCAAGAAGTCGATGTGCTGACGCAGGGCGGCCCGATGAATTCGACCTTCACCGCTTTGTATTACGCGTATGACCAAGGCTTGAAGCATTTGAAGTTGCCACGTGGTTTGGCTGCGAGTTTTGTTGTGTCATTAGTCTGTATCGCCATTGCCGCTTTGTGTTTGCGCTACTTAAAACCGAAACATCGATAGTGAAGAAAAATTCAGAGAAATTGTCATTCGATTCATGATGTCCAACCCACTTACACAAACAATAAAACATTGCCTGCGTTACGCGATCTTATGCGCGTTAGCCTTGCTTTGTGTTTTTCCGTTTTGGTGGACCTTGGTGGTGGCGATTTCGACCGAGGGCAATGTCTTCGAATTTCCGTCAAGTTTTGTGCCTAAGGGTATAAGTTTGGAAAACTTCGCCGAGGTGATGCGGGTGATTCCTATCGGGTCATTTTATTGGAACTCCATCGTAATTACGGCAAGTACGGTTCTGTGGAAGTTGGTGTTCTGTTCGCTGGCGGCGTATCCCTTGTCGCGCATGCAGTTCACGGGCAAGAAGCTGATTTTTGGTTTGATTCTAGCGACCATGGTGCTGCCGTCTGAAGTAAATTTCTTGGTCAACTTCATCACCATGACGCAACTTGGATTGGTCAATTCCTATACTGCTGTGATCCTGCCAAACGTGGTGAATGCGGTCTCGATTTTGCTTTTGAAGCAGGCTTTCGATGAAGTGCCGCAAGACCTCTTAGATGCGGCGCGTGTTGATGGTGCTTCTGAGTGGATTATTTTCTGGCGTATCGTTTTGCCATTGATTACGCCGTGGTTAGCGACCGTCGGCATTCTGTCTGCGGTTGAGGCATGGAATGAATACATTTGGCCTTCGATTGTGTTGAGTAAGCCCGAAGATTTTCCCTTATCGGCCGGAGTTTTGTATTTACGCGGCACCTATGGCAGCAGTACGCGTGTGATCGCGGCCGGTACGATTTTGACGGTCGCGCCTATTTTGATTGCCTTCTTAATGACCCAGCGCTTCTTTATGCGTGGTATGGATGGAGCTGTGAAATAGAGAGAGTGTGAGATCAAGAAAAAATCCGCGCACGAATAGTTCACATAGATTGAATGAAGATTGAGAAATTAGCTTGAAGCATAGTAGAAAGTTAGAGCATGAATATGACAAACAAAACCATTATCAGTAGAGAAGAAGCGCGCAAGATTGCAGGCCAATCCATCATGATTCGCATGCCCGGAACGCAGCTTGAGCCCGAGGTTGCTCAATATCTGAAAGAACATCACATTCGAGCCATTTGTTTGTTCCGTCAGAACATGGTCGACCAACAGCAGCTCAGTCAATTTACCAAAGATTTGCGTGAGGTGATGGGGCCAGAAGCCTTGATTGGTATCGATCAAGAAGGTGGTGCGGTAGTACGTTCGACCTGGGTACCACAACCACCAGCCGCCATGTCTTTGGGCGCGAGTGATGATGCTGATTTGGCGCGTGAAGTCGGTGCAGCGGTTGCACGTAGTGTGAAGTCTTTAGGCTTTAATTGGAACTTCGCGCCGGTCTTGGATCTGAATAATAACGTCAATAATCCAGTGATCTCGGAACGTTCATTTGGCGCCGATCCCGCAAAAGCAGTGCGCCTTGCGAGCGCTTGGATGGAAGGCAGTTTGTCGGAAGGCGTCGCATGTTGTGTCAAACATTTTCCTGGTCATGGCGACACGCATGTTGATTCACATCGTGATCTGCCGGAAGTCAATAAATCACGCGCTGAGTTGGATGCACTCGAACTCGCGCCCTTTAAAAATGCTGCCAAACACGCCCCGGCGATGATGACTGCGCATATCGTTTATCCGCAAATTGATGCCGACAATCCGGCTACCATGTCGCCGAAGATTTTGACGGGTATCTTGCGCGATGAATGGAATTATCATGGTGTGGTGATCACCGATGGTATGGACATGCATGCGATTGCGGGACGTTATGGCGTCGGCAGCGCAGCAGTGCGCGCCTTGGCCGCCGGTGCCGATATGGTGATGGCCTTAGGCACGCGTGAAACACAGTTGGAAACCTTGGACGCCTTAACCGAGGCGATCGAACAAGGGCAAATTCCGTATGAGTTGCTACAGAAAAAACTAGAACGCATTCGCAAATTGGCGCAGGATTATCCATGTGTGCAAAGCACCTATACGCAACAACAAGATAGCGAAGATCGGGCCCTGATGGCACGCGCCTGGAAGCGTGGTTTGACTGCTTACGGCCAAGCACAGAAGCCAGCGATTGGCAGCAAAGTACGTTTGGTGATTAGTGCTGACGTGGTCAGTGATGGGGTGTCGGAAGCAGGTATTTCTGCTGATAAGGTTGCTGCCATGTTGAGTCGTGTCTACGATGTGGTAACCACCTGCTTTACTGATGCCAATACCTTTGATTGGGCGAGCGTGCCACAAGATGGTCGCTTCGTCATTCTTGCATCGACGGTACGTATTCGTTACAACCAGCACGCACGCCAAACTTGGAAACCCGATTTGCATTTGGTCTTGTGGAATCCATTTCAAAGCCTTGATATCGCCGCACCTGCATTGATCACTTACGGCTTTGCACCACCAGCAATCGATGCAGTGGAAGCATGGTTGCGCGGTGATGTGAGCGCGGATGGAAAAATTCCAGTGCCGACTTTTGCTGAGGCGATTTAAGACAATGACGCAACTTCGATTGCAGCAGCTGCGTAAGTCCTACGCCGATGGTACAGAGGTGATCAAGGGAATTGATCTCACCATAGAAGAGGGTGAGTTCATGGTCTTCGTCGGGCCGTCTGGTTGCGGTAAATCGACGCTACTGCGGATGATTGCTGGCCTTGAGGAGATCACAGCGGGCGAGTTGTATTTGGATGGTGAACTAGCAAACCAAGTACCGCCAGCGCAACGTGGTTTGGCCATGGTATTTCAGTCGTATGCTTTATATCCGCATATGAATGTTTATGAAAACATGGCATTCAGTTTGAAGATGGCGGGGAGGCGTAAGGAAGAGATTGCGGCCGCCGTAGCGAAGGCCGCCGCGATCCTGCAAATCGAGCATCTCTTGCAGCGCAAGCCGAAAGATCTATCGGGCGGTCAACGCCAACGGGTTGCGATTGGTCGTGCCATCGTACGGCAACCACGCCTGTTCTTATTTGATGAACCCTTATCGAATCTTGATGCCAGTTTGCGCGTGCAAATGCGGATTGAACTGAGTCGCTTGCATCAAGAACTCAAGACCACCATGATCTATGTTACGCATGATCAGGTAGAAGCGATGACCTTAGGCCAGCGTATTGTGGTCTTCAATGGCGGTCATATTGAGCAGATTGGAAAGCCACTGGAGCTTTACGAGAAGCCTGCTAACTTGTTCGTCGCTGGTTTCTTGGGATCGCCGAAGATGAATTTCATCAAGGTCAAAGCAGTCGATCAAACACGAAATTTGGAGGGAGCTCCTAAGGCATTTCAAATGTCCAACGGTGCTCGGATCGATGTCTCTAACACGAATTTGGAACGGGAGGTGGAGGTGGGAGCACATTACACTCTAGCCTGTCGCGCCGAGCATATCCAGATTACCGAACCGGAGCATACAGGTGCAATTGCCGCGCAGTGCCAGTTTATTGAACATCTTGGTGATGCGAGCGTCGTTTATGCCACGCTCGAAGATGGTACTGAAGTGGCGATCAAGACTTCGCAAACTTCTCAGTTGCCTGTGAAAACGCAGATGCTAGGTCTCTATCTATCACCACAACATTGCCATGTTTTTGATGAGCAAGGGTTACGCGTGTAGTAGGTGACGTTTTTGTTAGTCACGTAGTTGCTGTTCCAAATAAAAAGACCCGACTTCATCGAAGCGGGTCTTTTTCATTATGGGCATCGTTAAACTTTGATGCTTGTGGATGCAGTGAGAGATTAATTATCGGTCGCCGATGCTTCTTTCTCAGGAATATTCAAGAAGCGTGTCATCAGCAAGACCGGGATTGCAGAGATCAAAACCCAAATAAAGAAATTTTGGTAGCCGAGTCTGGTTTGAATTTCTCCACTAATCATCTTTGGAATCACTAAGCCCAGCTGCATGACGCCAGTTGCTAACGCATAGTGCGCCGTTTTGAATTTTCCAACAGCGACAACTTGCATCATGTACAGGATCAGGCCAACAAAACCAAAACCATATCCAAACATCTCAAGCCCAAGGCATGTAGCGATGAAAAAATAGTTTTCAGTTTGCGTCATGCTGAGGAAGCAGAAAACAATGTTCGGCAGATTCATCACAACCACAAGCCAAGGTAGGGCCTTCTTGAGCGATAGTTTTGCAGTGAAATAACCACCGAGTAAACTTCCTGCGATAAAGCTTAAAGAACCAATCACACCGTACAATGAGCCGATCACTGCATTGTCCAAACCAAGACCACCACTAGCACGCGCCTCTTTTAAGAACAAAGGGCCAATCGTTTGAATTTGTCCCTCTGCCGCGCGGAACAAGAGGATGAAAAGAATCGAGAGCCAAATGCCGGGTTTCTTGAAGAATTCGATGACAACTTCGCTCAAGGTTTGATAAATTTCATTGGCTGTTTTGCTGCTACGCTCTGTTCGAACGTCAGGCAGTGACCATGTGTGATAGAGGGCAATGGCGATCAGCATCAATCCCGCAAGGCCATAGACATACGACCACGCCGTCGCTGGCGTATGAGTCTTTTCGAGATAGCCAGCCAGTGATACTAAAGCCCCGGTAGAAAAGACGCGCGCGATATTGAAGGCCGCGCCCATCCATCCAACAAACTTTGCTTGTTCAACCGAGTCCAAAGTTTCGATATACAGACCATCAGCCGCAATATCATGGGTTGCCGCGGCGACGGCCGCGACAAACAACATTGCAATTGACACCGCAAAAAAGCTCGGAAGGTGAAGGCTGGAGGCAAGCAGGCCTAGACTGATACCACCGATGATTTGAAACAGGATGATGACAAATTTTTTGCTCTGAACTAATTCCAAAAACGGACTCCAGAGCGGCTTAAAAACCCAGACAAAACCAACCATGCCGGTCCAAAAGGCAATCGTGCTGTTGTCATAGCCGAGACTCTTGTACATATACAGCACGAGGGTATTGACTGCGAAGAACGGTAGGCCTTGGGCGAAATACAGGGATGGAATCCACAGAAATGGTGTTCGTTTGCTTGAAGTTTGGTTGGACATTCTGGATGTTTCTCGCAAAGTAGATAAGGTTTTGCTTAATGCATGTTGAGCTAGGAGGCACCTGGAGCGTCCAAAAAACGCACCGTTTGTAACCTTACATGTCTGTTTTTTTGAGGTCAACTGGTTTTACAAAAATAATGCCACTTAAGTACCAATATACAACATGTTGCTTGTCAGTAGATTCCCTTATGGGCGGCTTTGGGCAGGCTCATCTAGAATGGCCCGTGCTTGGTGTCGGTACCCGATGTGAATTTGAGCTGAAACCTAAAGATGAACTACTGGTATTGACGAAATTTTACTGCTCAATCCAAGTTTGAAATCTCTATTGAGGCTTTCATATCGACAAGGGGGCATGAGCTTTTCAAGAATACGAGGAACGAGAAGGGAGCAAATATGAGACAACAAAGGTTCGATTCAATCGACGTATTTCGAGGGCTAACGGTCGCGGCAATGTTGTTGGTGAACAATGCAGGCGACTGGTCTCATGTATATCCATGGCTGGAACATGCAAACTGGCATGGCTGTACTTTGGCCGATTTTATCTTCCCCTTTTTTTTAGTGATCGTCGGGGTTTCTTTGGAATTGGCTTATGCACCAAAGTTGGAGCAAGGACTTGATCGGGCTGCTTTGATTAAAGCAGCATGGTGGCGTGCATTGAAAATAATTGGCTTAGGGATCGCTCTACATTTGCTTGCGATGTGGTTGATTCCCGATCGCCATTTTCGCCTGTTTGGTGTACTACAAAGAATTGGTATTTGTTTTGGTTTAGCCACGACCCTCGTTCTCTTTCTATCGACGACGCGTCAGATTCTTGTCGCTATCCTTGTGATCCTACTTGCTTACGCGACCTTGATGTATTTTGGTGGTAGCTATGAGCCTCACCTTAATTTGGCCGATCGTGTCGATACAGCAGTCCTAGGTGTGTGGGCCTATCAATTTGATCCTTTGAGCTTACGTGGGCAGGAACCTGAAGGCATCCTGAGTACGATCCCGGCCATTGCTAATGTCTTGTTTGGCGTAATCGCTGCGCGTTTCTTGCGATCATCGCGGTGGAGCTTGTTGCTAGTTTCAGCCTTCGGTTTAGTCGTGATCGGATTTCTCTCGCAATATGCGATACCTTGGAATAAGCAATTGTGGACGCCGTCTTTTGTGTGTTGGACCTCTGGCTGGGCCATCATCGTGATCGCAGTTTTGCAACTTTTAATTGATCGATGGCGCTTACCGGCGATTGGCATTAGTTTCGGACGTAATGCCATTATTGCCTATGCCGCGGCGTGGATAGTGACTTGCCTATTCGCAGCGACCAATGCGATGAATCTGTTCTATCCTGAATTTTTCGCTAACGGGATAGGTCAATATTCAAGTCTTGAATTCGCTTCGTTTTCGTTTGCTTTGGCGTTTACTTGTGTTTTTGGTGGTGTCATGTACGTCCTGAGACGCAAGGGAATTCGGTTTTCCATTTAGCCCGCGGCTTGAGAAAATGCTTTTTTACGACAAAATAGTGGAGATTTGACAAACTTCTTGGGATCGCTTGAATAAAAGCATGCATTATGGCAATACTCTGATAGGATAGTAGGACAAAGTATCACGTTTTTTGCTTTGCCAGTTTTTGAATGGATTATTGAATCTTTTCTCGAGGTATTGCATGTCAAACAAACGTATTTCCATGTCAGACATCGTGCTGGGGCAACCCTTGCAGTGGGATATCTACGGAAATGATGGAAACCTCTTGTTGCGCAAAGGATTTGTGGTCAATAGCAGCCATCAGGTTGAAGTGCTTATTGAGCGCGGCTTATATGTGGATAGCGATAAGCTTGATCAATCGTCTCGTGATAAGAAAATACCCAAAGTCGTTGAACTTCCTTCAGTTCTTCGTATCGTGACCGATGTACGTTCCGACCTTCGGACCTTGTCGTATAACTTAGCTGCAGAGTCCGATGCTCGAGCTAAGTTTCTGGCATTAGCGAAGCAAATCGTCGTCGCCACTTTTCTCGATACTGACGTTGCACTCGGCTGCATTCTTCTGCATCAGGAAGGCAATTATTCCGCACGTCACTGTGTTGATACGGCCATCGTTGCAATTGTGATTGCACGAGCATTGAAGAAGACCGAAGAGGAAATCACTATGCTCGCCGCCGCAGCGCTCACCATGAACTTGAGTATGCTGCGTCAACAAGAGCGTTTGCAAGAAAAGAGTGATGGGTTGAGCTCTGAGGAGCAAGAACTGATTTATCGACATCCGCAGGAGAGCGTCGATCAATTGATGGCTGCGGGCGTGCGTGATGAAGGGTGGTTGAGCTGGATCCTCGCGCATCATGAAAATGAGGATGGCTCTGGTTATCCTGGTAAGAAACGTGGCCCAGAAATTCCGCAGAACGCCAAGATTATTTCGATTGCGGATCGCTATTGCGCCCGTGTGTGCGCTCGTAGTTACCGGAAGTCTTTGCTCCCCAACGCAGCTTTGCGGGACATCTTGATTGGTGGTAAAACGACGGTCGATTTAATGTTAGTGACTTTATTCATTCGCGAATTGGGAACTTATCCTATCGGCACCTTTGTGAAGTTGGAAAACGGTGAAGTAGGGGTCGTCACCAGCAAAGGCGCAACCACGACAACGCCATATGTGCATTCCTTAATTGGACCAAGGGGAGCACCACTCAGCATGCCGATCAAACGTGATACGCAAAAGCCTTTACATGCGATTCGTGAAGTTCTGCATCGTGATCAGGTACCGATTCGATTCACCATGCGCCAGTTATGGGGTGAGATTGCAGCACAGTGATACACTTTGGAATCAATGTTAAGTTGAAAGTTGAGGAGCGCTTAAGCGTATTCGTGGTCGACTAAACTTATTAAGATGGATAATCACATGGACGAAAATGCTGGAAAATATTTTGACTTAGTGTATGTCTTTTCCTCAGATCCGACATTCAGCAATGAATTGTCGACGGCATTGCGCTTTTACGATCACGAGGTGGTTGGTTTTAGTGATCTCGATGAGTTCCGATCGGCGATTTTAGTTCGCGCGCCTCAGGCTGTGGTACTAGATATTGATTCCGATTCAGGTCGACGTGCAAGAGAAGCGATAGCTTCACGCGTCGTAACGACTTTTCCAGCCATTTACGTTTCATCAACCGATGTATTTGATGATCGACTTCAAGCAGTGCGAGAGGGAGCAGAGGGTTATTTTATCAAGCCGTTGGATGTTCAAGCGTTGAGCGCTCGGATCAGCGAGAAGATCGCAAAGAATGCGGTTCATTCTTATCGAATTTTGGTTGTTGATGATGACGATTTCTTCTTAAGTTTTTTTGACGCCGTATTAAGCAGTGCCGGTATGCATGTGAAAGCCATTATGGATCCAAGTCAAATTTTGGACGCCATGAAAAAATTCAAACCCGAGTTGGTTCTTACTGACTTGCATATGCCGCAATGTAACGGCATAGAGATGGCGAAAATCATACGACAAAATAATCATTACCTCGACATTCCAATTGTCTTCCTCTCATCAGAAACAGAGATGCAGAAGCAACTAGGTGCGTTGGAGACTGGGGCCGATGATTTCTTGACGAAGCCTATCGATCCAGAAAAATTGATTTCTTCAATTTCAAGTCGTGCTGAGCGCTATCGCAATCTACGCAAAGGGCGTTAGTGCAGAGATGTTTGTTTATCTCATTAGTGCGCGCGGTGTTGATTTGCTGGTGATCGCTAGCAAATCAACTTCCTAGAGTAGACATTAGGGATAAAAGACTTCGACCGCGTAATTCGCGGCTTTCATAGTTGTTAGTTCAAAGTGAATTTTGACTGGACTCTCTGAGTTTGCTGCAAATCCACGTGCTACCGCCGTTTTGCTTTCTAGGTATTCTTCCGGTTTGAATACCTTCTGCAATACCGTTTTGCCGCGACTATCTTTCAAAATCAGCTCTATCATAGGCCAAGCTTGAATCATATTGCTCTTGTTTTGCAGCTGTACCGACAGTTGCAAAATGTGTGGGTCTTGTGTGAGCGTGCTGAGCTCGGTTCCCTCCACCAAGATCTGATCAATTTGTGTCGGTAATTTGATTTCGCAACCAAGCTGTGCGCACAGTTTCTGCAACTGTGGCTTGCTGCTTGGATAGTGAGCAGCAATGCTTGAGCGCATTAAATATACAGTTTGAGTTGTCGCCAATGTCGCCAACAAGATGATGCCGACGAGCAGCCCAGTCAATTGCCATTTGCTATATTTCTTCGCGCGCTCAGCCTGGAGCATAAACTCCGGTGTGTCATCGTCAATATGCACCGGCTCGGGTTCCGGATCTTTGGTGCTGATCGTTGGTTCGGTCGGAGTTGGGGTGAAGATCGGCGCCTTTACTGGTTTAATATCGGTGTCAGGCTTCGCAGCGATCGTTGGAGACTCTGTCAACAACGCGTGCAAATCCTGTTCGATATCATCTTCCAGAATAGTGTCGTCTGAAAACGTCGGTTCATGGCGTGAATAGCTATGTTCATCGACTGCACTCACTGCCGCTTTGGTTTCAACCTCGAGTTGACTCAGTTGTGCTGACTCTTGCCAAGAACGTTCTTCGTCATTTAACTCGAAATCTAGGCTTGCAGTGAGAGCGCCACGTTTATTGTCATCCTTTGTATTTGCCGGATCGTCTTCTATTGCTGTATGGTCTTCGACAGGCTCCGTCCGCTCTTGCTCGATGATTTCCAATTGCGAGCTGTATTGCTCCGCGACCAACTGATCATTGTTGGGCTCATTGATTGTAGTGGTTTCTTCTTCAGCGACATCATGCCAACTGGGTTCCGCACTTGGGCTGTCGACCATAGCAGCAAAAGAGGCGAGTTTTTCTTGGAAGAGGGCGATGTCATCAAGCTCTTGCTGGCTTGGTGTATGTTCTTCTTGGCTGGCTTGAGCTGGCTCGTTCTCAGTTTGTGCAGAGTGGTCATTCGACACAGACGACGTAGAAGTCGCTTCAGTATTGCTGTTGACTTGATCAGCATCGCTTGCACTAAGATAGGCGGCGAACTCTTCAGGTACCTCAACGGTCGCTTCTTCAGTGGTCTCAGCCTCAGGCGTTTGGGAAGATAGATGTTGGTCCGCTTGTTGGTTGTCCAGTACGACGCGTGCCTCTTCCAAATCACTCGGTGCGCTGGCGGAAGGCTGAGTTATTGACGCATCATCTGTTGTCGCTGCGGCTTGCGCTACCTCCGGAACTGGTGGAGTACGAGGTGGCTCTCCTGGCGCTAACAAGTGCTCAATGCCATTGAAGGTTTGTTTGCAGGCGCCGCAACGCACCATGCCCGCATGGAGTTTGAGTTGGTCATTGGCGACCCGAAAACTAGTGTAGCAATGTGGGCATTGTGTCGCGAGAGCCATGTTCTACCTCTATCCTTACCTCGTTCAATTAAGAGGCTTTACGGCCATGCAGAGCGACCCAACCTTCACGTTCTTGCCAAACCGTGAGTTGGATAAACGGCGCATAAGCGGCCGCCACTTCTTCCGCTTGACGAGCGAGAACGCCACTTAAGACCAGTGCGCCACCTGCTTTGACTCGGCCCGATAGCATCGGCGCCATCAGCTTTAAGGGACTAGACAGAATGTTGGCAACCACTACATCAAATTGGTGTTCACTTGGATACTGTTCGCCAAAGGGCTCAGGTAGTGCATATTCAATATCGCATTGATTTTTTTCGGCATTGAAATTGGCGGATTCGATCGCTTGTGGATCGATGTCAACGCCGACCACATGGGCGGCGCCGAGCTTCTTAGCAACCATGGCCAGAATCCCTGAGCCGCAACCGTAATCAAGTACCGTCAAATCTTTTGGGGCATTGGCTTCCAGCCATTCCATGCACAAACGTGTGGTTGGGTGACTGCCGGTGCCGAAGGCGAGGCCGGGGTCTAGCTCGAGCACCAGCGCTTTGGCGTCCGGTGCATCGTGCCAACTCGGTACCACCCAGATGTTTTTACCAATATGAATGGGTTCAAATTGCGATTGTGTCAGGCGCACCCAGTCTTGTTCCTCGACGCTGCGCGTGGTGAAGTTTGGTGTTTGGGCTAATTGAATGGCGTTTGCCGCTTGTGCGACGATCTCTGCATGATCGACGTCAACGTCAGCTAATGCAACCACGCGACTACGTTCCCATGCGTGTTCGGTCGGTTCCATGCCTGGCTCGCCAAACAAGGGCTTCTCAGCATCAGTGCCTTCGTCAGCATCTTCTACAGAAACGGAGAGGGCGCCTGCTTCCATTAAGGCGTCGGATAGATTTTCTGCGTGATCGCGTGCTACTTCAATAATGATTTCTACCCAAGCCATGCTGTTCTTTCGTTATTAAATAATGCTTTGCAAGCTGCATCTTGCAAAAGGTACAGTTTAAATCAAAAAACGCGATTGAATATGAAATCTCAATCGCGTTCGTCTTGCATTGTGTTTTCGGAGAGAAGACTTGGTTAAGCCATGACTTCCCCCAGAAACAATGACCGTTACTGGTCTTATTTGTCCTTCTTGAGGACCGGCATGTCTGCCAACTTGTGTTCCAAATAGTGAATATTGGTACCGCCTTCAATGAAACGGGCGTCAACCATCAATTCACGATGCAAAGGAATATTGGTTTGAATACCTTCCACCACCATTTCGGATAAAGCGATTTGCATACGGCGGATTGCTTGTTCACGCGTGGTGCCGTAAGAAATGACCTTACCAATCATGGAATCGTAATTCGGTGGAACGAAGTAGCCGGCATAAGCGTGGGAATCAACACGAATGCCAGGACCGCCTGGTGTATGCCATGTTGCGATACGACCTGGTGATGGTGTAAACTTAAATGGATCTACTGCATTGATACGGCATTCAATCGCATGGCCACGCAACTGAACGTCGGACTGCTTGAAGCGCAACTTCTCGCCAAAGGCGATGCGAATTTGTTCTTGCACGATGTCGATGGCGGTAATCATTTCTGTAACCTGATGCTCAACTTGAACACGCGTGTTCATTTCGATGAAATAGAACTCGCCGTTTTCGTACAA
>CAYWNE010000029.1:0-34356 GCA_964459555.1 uncultured Burkholderiaceae bacterium
GATGTTGATCGGATCCTTCGAGATAGAGATCAGCAGGGTAGGCCGATTGCGCATTGTGCGAGCCACGCAAAACAGTGTAGTGAGTCGCGCCAGAATCGAACCAGACGTCAAGCGTGTCGCGATTTTTTTCGTACATCGCGGCTTCGTCGCCGATCAATTCTTCGACGCTCATGTTTTGCCAAGCTTCGATACCTTCTTTGGCAACGCGTTGCGCAATGACTTCCAACAATTCAGAAGTGCGTGGATGCAGAGCGCCAGTCTCTTTGTGCAAGAGGAAGGCCATCGGCACGCCCCATTGACGTTGACGTGACAAAGTCCAGTCAGGACGATTGGCGATCATGCCGTGCAAACGCGCTTTACCCCATGATGGGTAGAAGGCCGTTTGTTCGATCGCGGCCAAGGCTGTTTCACGCAGGCTGGCACCGCCAGCGGCTGGTGTGTTATCCATGCTGGCGAACCATTGCGAGGTGGCGCGATAGATGATCGGCGTCTTGTGACGCCAGCAGTGCATGTAGCTGTGGTCAAACATTTTGAGCGAGAACAGCGTACCCGCTTCGCGCAATTTGTCGCAAATTGGTTTCGATGCTTCCCAGATCGTCATGCCGGCGAAGAACGGCAACCACGACGCATAGCGGCCATCACCCATCACTGGGTTGAGCATGTCGGCGTCTTTCATGCCGTGTGCTTTGCAGGATAAAAAGTCTTCGATACCGTAGGACGGTGCCGAGTGAACCACACCGGTACCGGTTTCAGTGCTGACGTAGTCGCCCAAGTACACCGGAGAAAAACGATCGAAGCCTTCGTGCATCGCGGACAAAGGATGTTTGAACTTGCGCAGAGACAGTGCCTCACCTTGGCAGGTCGCGATGATTTCGGCAGGCAGATTCCAATTGGTGAAAGCTGTCTCGACCAAATCTTTGGCCATCAACACCAAGCACGCTTCGCCATCACGCTCGGTTTTCACCAAAGCGTAAGTGATTTCTGGATGCATGTTCAAAGCTTGGTTGGACGGGATGGTCCACGGTGTGGTGGTCCAGATTACGCAGTAACCTTTGTCGAGCGGCAGTTTGTCCAAACCAAAGGCTTTAGCCAACAAATCATTTTCTTCACCGCCTGCGAAAGGGAAACCAACGTCGATCGATGGATCGCGTTTGTTTTCGTATTCGACTTCCGCTTCGGCCAAGGCAGAGCCGCAATCGAAACACCAGTTCACTGGTTTCAAGCCGCGATACACATAGCCTTTTTCAAGCAACTTGCCGAGCGCGCGGATCTCATCGGCTTCATTGCCGAAGGCCATGGTTTTGTAAGGATTGTCCCATTCACCGAGTACACCCAAGCGGATGAAGTCGGCTTTTTGACGTTCGATTTGCTCTTCGGCATAAGCACGTGCCTTGGCTTGCACTTCGGCCACTGGCAAATTTTTGCCATGCAGTTTTTCGATTTGGATTTCGATCGGCATGCCATGGCAATCCCAGCCTGGCACATACGGCGCATCGAAACCACCCAAGGTGCGCGCCTTGATGATCATGTCTTTCAAGATTTTGTTGACGGCGTGACCGATGTGGATGTCGCCATTCGCATACGGTGGACCATCATGCAAGATGAATTGTGGACGACCTTTGGCGGCTTTACGCACACGTTCGTAAATCTTTTTCTCTTGCCATTGCTTGACCCATTGCGGTTCGCGTTTGGCGAGGTCACCACGCATAGGGAAGGGCGTTTCCGTCATGTTGACTGGGTATTTGCTAGCTGGTTTTGCGGCGTTTTTTGCTGGTTTTTCGTTAGACATACGTTTCTTTGTTAATTTAGATTTTGGAATTCTGTGGATGGAGATGCCAAGTTTTTTTTGCGCAGTGTTCGGTTTTTTTTGCTGTCATTCCCGCGGAGGCGGGAATCCAGTGACGTTTGGCTTTTCTCATCGGAAGACGCTGGATTCCTGCTTCGCAGGAATGACTAATCTGAACCGATCTCAGTAAAGCTGTTTTTACCTTGCGCAAATTTGTTGTTGATCTTCATCCTTTGTGTTTGAGTTAGCGATGCATCCTTCAAATTCGATCAGTCGCTGAGCCTATGCGTTGTTGAAAATACTGCCGCGCTTGTTCGGCATCTTTGTTGATGGCCGCCGTCAGCGTGGCAAGGTCGGTGTATTTTTCTTCGTCGCGCAGTTTCTTTAAGAACTCGACATGGATCACTTTGCCATATGCGTCGACCTGCTGATCGAGGATGTGCGTTTCGAGTAAGACGCGGCCACTGTCGTCAACGGTGGGGCGCACGCCTAGACTTGCGACGGCTGGCAATGGCTGATCGCTTAAACCGTGCACCTGCACCACAAAGATACCCATGACCGCGGGTTTGTGATGCGCGATGCGCAAATTCAAGGTCGGAAAGCCTATCGTACGTCCGAGCTTTTGGCCGTGAATCACGTGACCAGAAATCTGGTACGGACGCCCCAATAATTCTTGCGCATGTTCGAAATCACCCGCAGCCAGAGCCGCACGAACTGCCGAGGAAGAAACCCGCACGCCTTGTTTGGCGACAGTTGCCATCGCTTGCACTTCGAAGCCATAGCGTTTGCCGGCCTCGATCAAGGTGTAGATATCGCCAGCGCGTTTGGCGCCGAAGCGGAAGTCATCACCGACCATCACCCATTTCACATGCAAGCCATCGACCAAAATATCCTTGATAAAGGCTTCGGGAGACAAACCAGCGAAATGGGCATTGAAATGCTTGACGATGACGCGGTCGACGCCGGCCCGTTCAAGTGCAGAGAGATTGTCGCGCAAATTGGCGATGCGGCTCGGTGCTTTGGAAAGATCGCCCATCATCTGCGCAAAGAAAGCACGTGGATGTGGTTCGAAGCTCATGACGGCGGCGTCAATGCCTAGGCGTGTCGCTGCCGCGCGCAGCTCGGCCAGCAAAGCTTGGTGTCCGAGATGTACGCCATCAAAGTTGCCGATCGCTAGAGCACACGGTGCTCGCGAGGCGGCATTGGGAAGACCGCGAAATACCTTCATCATCAATTTAAGCGCTGTTTGCGATTATGCCTCAGCAAACAGGCAGTATCATTTTCTTATCTTACTTTTCAACTTTGCGCGGCTTTTGCCGTGAACTGTATGCAGCGATGTCCTGCCTACAGCGCTAAATCGGCAAAATTGCTTAAAAGTAAAATGTTTGTTCGGAAAAATCCTTGATTATAAAGGCTTTTCAGAGGGGAAATGCCGTGTTTTTGCTGTGCAGCAGGCGTTTCTTACAACTTTTTCCCGGCGCAGCGAGAGCGTGCTCTCAATTGCATTCGATGTTTGTCGCTAAAATCAGTGAAGATGAGCTATTTTGCCTTCTTTTGTCGATAAATCTTCCATTGCTGTAGTAAGTCACGTAAAGCTTCGGGTGGATTAATCGGTGGCGCGAAGCCGGCTTGATCGGTCTGATTAACACCATGGCAGGAGGCGCATACGCGGATTTCCCCGGCTTTAAAGCTAACCCAATTGCGTTCGCGCACGATGGGTATACCTTGGGCGTCAGTCGTTTGCCAAGTAAGAGCACGTTCGGCGGGAACAAAGGCGGCGGTGGAGCCATCGGGGAAAATCTTGACGCTTGAGGCAGGGCTTGGAGAGCCCCCAGCTTTGTCGGCCTGCATGCCAAGACCATTCATCGGACTTTGAAAGTCTGGGATGGTTTGTGCGAGATGGCGTCGGCCGGGGCGATCCGTGTAGGCGCGAACTTGCTCAGCTTGAAAAAATTGGAAATGACTAAGTTCATACACTTGAGCCTGGCCTTGGGTCGGTGAAGTGGTTGCTAGGGTTTGTTTGCCACCCTTCACGGCGAGGTTGACAGGCTGTTCGTGATCGGCCCGATCGCGGCTGGTTTGATCACGGGTGATGAGGAGAGCGAGCTTGTTGTCCTTCAGCCACTGCACCAGTTCGGCTTGTGCGACACGCTCTTGATTGAATATTGATAACTCTGGCGCTTCTAAATTTGAAGTGACGCTGGCGCTACGAGGGCGCGGCCTGACTTCGACAGCTTCTAGTTCCCATAGAATGCCGTCGAATTGACGCATCTTTTGTCCATCCCACCATTGCAGTTTCTTGTGTATTCCTTTGGTCAGACTCTTACCCGGATGATATAAACCATCGTCACCTCGTTCTAGAAAACGCAAGCGCAATTGTTGCAAGCTGCGATTTTCTTCCGGCGGCAATTGATCGCTGGTATGGGCGGCCAGCAGCTTGCCATTGGAAAGCGGCAGTGGGTTGCGGAAGCGACCCTCACTCAAGCGATCATTGTTGGCGAGCGGGGTAATGGCGGTGAGTTTGATCTGTTCAGGATTCATTCCCGGTGGCGCTTCGAAACTAACGATGCTGTCGGTCGTGAATGAACCTGATTCGCGTGCCCTCGTGGCGAAATAGTGGCCAGCTTTGAGCGGATCTTCAGTGAGATGAAACAGTCCGCCTTCGCGTTTGACATTGATCTGATTTTGGTGAAATTGCGCGGGCTTAAGTGCTGCCAAGGCAGGGTCATCAATAAAACTTGGGGCGACGTAACCAAAACTGAGCTCATGTAACCCAAGGTGATTGATCGTCTCTTCGTTGCCACCATCCTGATCAATTTGCCAGATCGCGAAGAAATTATTGCGATAGGCACTCACCGTGCCGTAAGGCCCCGTGCCGCCGACGCGCGACTCAGGAAAAATCTCGTCGCGATGTGGCAGCGTGACGGCATCTTTGGCTTCGCTGGCAAAGTTGAAAGAGTTGAATGGGAGCTTGACTCCGTTGCGACTGGCATCGCGATCACGATCAGCTAATTGGTCTTGTTGCAAATGATCCCAGCGCGTGAACAGGACGCGTCCAAAGCGATCGATGATGGGTTGGAATGCACCACTTGGTGTATGACTAAGCAGTTGCAGCTGTCCATTACGATGTAACTTCCATAGCCCAGAGACACTCGGTGTCGCCTCGTATTCGTCGAGTTGGGGATACAGATGTGCTTGTCCAGTTCGTGGTCGATCTGAAGTAAAAATGATGTTGTCGTCGGCGTCGTAAATTGGTGAGACGTTGTTGTATTGCGGATCTTGTGTTTCGATTCTCCTGATTTGTACTATTTGCTTTTTGTTGGCATCACCCAAGCCTGTAACCTCATAGATTTGCCATCTGGCTTGGTCGATTTTATTGCCCGCGATTGGCGCACCAACTAGCATGCTAAATAGTGCTTTCTCTCCCGACCAATGCACGCTGGGTTCTCGCACGGCGATAGCGCGATTCGCCTGCAAACCGAGATTGCCATAGCCCGCATCCTTGGTCAGATTACGCACTTGGCCATCGGGGTACCAAAGCATCAAGTCGCCACCGCGTGGTACATCTTGCGGACGACTGCGATGATTTCCGAAAGCGGAAAGGCGAGTGTTTTTGTCGTGGTCAATGGGAACTTGGGTTACAAATAAAATAGGATAGTCGCCTTTAGCGAGTTCTTGAGTATAGGTTTGCACTTCAATCTTTTGCTCAAGCTGGTGTCCGGATCGATCTTCCCACTTCAATTTGAAAGGCGCAGGTGCTGTTATTTCCGCACTTATTTTGCCCGAGGAGTTGACTTCCTTCTCGTTCAGCCAAACCTTTTTTGCATCAACTTGCCAACTTATATTCACCTGTTCACCGACCTCAACAAAACGTGGTTCGACCGAAAACTTATTCGCAATTGGAGTGTCTAAGCTTGGTTTGTTGTTGCAGGCAACTATGGTGCACAGCAATAAAAGAAGGAGAGTGTAGTCGCAAGCAATAAGATAGTAGTGCTTCGTGAAGGGGCTGTAGAAACGAGTCATGGATGTTTGAGAGTTCTGATTTGGCTTTGGGGGAGGTCCAAGTCAACTCAAAATAATCTAAATTAGAGTATGAGATTTTCTGCTTTTTTCTGCCGCTGGGGATCAAACCCCGAACTTGAGGGATATCTTACTTGAAATTTTTTGTAAAGTACGTCAATCTGTGCGTCACAAAAAATGTGAAGATAAAACTAATTTTTTTCCTTGCGGCTTACATTCTTTTTTGCGAAAGTGGGAACCTCTATCAGCCCCTAATTTAAAAATTGAATTGAAGAATCGGACCGTATCATGACGAATAATCAAAATAAAAGTAAAGAAAAGAATCGCGTTTTGAATAATCGAATTTTAAGTGGAATCTTGATCTTCGCGGCGGCGTCTATCGTCGTCGCTTGTGGTGGATCTGGAAGCTCAACGCCGCCTGTGTCGACAAACCCAGGGACTGGTACGACGCCTGGTGGGAGCACTGGAACGGGAACAGGTAATACCGGAGTTGTAGGCCCACCTTGGTCCAGCTACGCCGGAAACGCTTTTCACGATGCTCTTTCATCAGTGGCCACGCAGAGCTTTGGTCGAATAGCATGGCAAGCGCCGGTTGATCTTGCGCCACAATATACGAGCCAAGGTTATTTGTTGGTGCACTATGGTTCGCCAGTTATCACAGCCAAAAATAATGTAATTTTGCCGGTAAAGACAAGTGCTGGACTAAGTTACCGTTTTGAAGCTCGTAACGGGAACACGGGGGAGATGATTTGGTCTGAAACGACCGATTACCAAATGCCGCCACATCGTTGGACTCCAACTTACAACGTGACGCTCTCACCAAGCAATAAAGTATATGCAGCTGGTGCCGGTGGTAAGCTGTTTTATCGAGATGACGCTGATGCCAAGGATGGTGTAACAAAGACGATTGCTTTCTATGGCGATTCGGTCTATAGCGCGAACAAAACGGCTCTTGATGCAGCCATTGTGATCAATACGCCGATTACCGTCGACGCCAACAACAATGTGTATTTTGGATTTACCGCGGCGGCAGGGAATCCTGCTGGTCTGTCGAGCGGCGTGGCTAGAATTGGTTCGGATGGTAAAGGAAGCTGGGTCTCGACGGCCAAAATTACTAACGATGTCAATATCGCTAAGGTGGCGACGAACTCGGCGATCGCAGTATCTCGAGATGGGAAGACCATCTATGTTTTAGCCAATAACAATTTCTTGGCTAATACACGACAAACAGGATCTTTGCTTGCGCTTGATAGTTCGACGCTCGCGCTCAAGAACAAAGTGCAGTTGATCGATCCGTTTGAGAAGGGACCGGCCAACGTTTCAGATGATAGCACTGCCTCACCTCTGGTGGGCCCGGATGGTGACGTGTTTATTGGTGTGCTCGAAAAAACTTACGGCAGTCATAATGCGCGTGGTTGGTTGTTGCACTTTAATAGTGATTTAACACAATCAAAAGTGCCAGGCTCCTTTGGATGGGATGATACGCCGTCTATTGTTCCTGCGGATATAGTCCCGTCTTACAACGGGAGCTCAAAATACTTATTGATGGTGAAGTACAACAATTATGAACGTGCAGGTTCAGGCGACGGATCCAATCAAATCGCGATTTTGGATCCAAATACTGAGGCAGATGACAAAATCTCTCCGATCAAGTCGATGAAAGAAGTGTTGACAATGCTTGGACCAACACCGGATCCCGCAGTGCCAGGTGGTTTTATTGAATGGTGCGTGAACACAGCGGCGGTGGATCCATTTACGAAGTCTGTGATCGTTAATAGCGAAGACGGTAATCTCTATCGTTGGGATTTAACGACGAACAAATTAACCGAGAAAATTCGGTTGACGAGTGGTTTGGGTGAGTCTTACACCCCAACCGCGGTTGGACCTGATGGCAAAGTGTATGCCATTAACAATGCCATATTGTTTGCAATCGGGAAGTAGTTTTTGGGTGGGACTTAGGTAGAGCAGGTGCCGGCTTTGTTGTTTTGACCTAGCCAGCATAGTTTTGTGTAAGTCCTATTAAGACACCGTTGTAGTAAAAAATCACTGTTTTTAAGGCTGAGCGGATATCCTCCACTCAGCCTTTTTTTTCGTCCGTCTGTGTTAGCATGAGAACTCTTCTGCCTAAGTTATTTTTCGGACATTTCGATCGTGAGTGGGATCTGTTCGTTTAGCTCTGTTCGATCGACGTCGATAAAAGAAAGCGGGTCAATCTATGCTGCGACAGTTTGGTGACACGAAAATACCTGATGGAGTAAGGCTGACAAATTTGCGCTTGTCCGAGCTGATCAGTGCACTCAGTCATGCGCTCGACATTACTGAAGGCCAGCCGCCTGGGCATTGCGTGCGTTGCTGTTGGATAGGGATGCATATCGGTCGCGAATTGCGATTGTCGGAAGATGAATTATGGGATTTGTATTACACCTTGCTCTTGAAAGATTTGGGCTGTAGCAGCAATGCGGCCCGCATTTGCGAGCTCTACCTTGCGGATGATTTGCAATTCAAACGTGACTTCAAAACCGTCGGCGATAGCTTGCCGCAGGTCTTGCATTTTGTGTTGAAACATACGGGTCTGAAAGCGGGTTTAGCCGAGCGTTTCCGTAGCGTCTTGACGATATTGCGTGATGGCCGTTCGATCGCACAAGAATTGATCGCGACCCGTTGCCAGCGTGGTGCCGAGATTGCGCGCTTGTTGCGATTCTCCGAACGCGTGGCCATGGGCATCTACCATCTCGATGAACATTTTAATGGACAAGGGCGGCCCGATGGTTTGCGTGGTGATGCGATTCCTGTGTTCTCCCGCATCGCCTTATTGGCGCAAGTGATCGACGTTTTTCATACGGCAGATGGGCAACAAGCGGTGCTCGAAGAAATCCGCGAGCGACAAGGGCAATGGTTTGATCCGAATATGGTGCAAGCCTTTGAGCGTGTAGCGCAAGATACGGAGTTTTGGCGCGTGCTAGCATCGTCCGAAGTCAATCAGGCTGTATTGAAACTAGAACCGATTGGACACGTGGTGCCGCTTGATGATGATTATCTCGACGACATTGCGGCAGCGTTCGGTCAGGTAGTCGACTCTAAAAGTCCTTACACCAGCGGTCACAGTGCCCGCGTGGCGCTGTATACAGACCTGATTGGCGAATCGATGGGTTTGCCCGCCGAGCGACGTCGTTGGCTGAAACGTGGCGCTTTACTACATGACGTGGGCAAA
Source organism: uncultured Burkholderiaceae bacterium (assembly GCA_964459555.1). Lineage (GTDB taxonomy): Bacteria > Pseudomonadota > Gammaproteobacteria > Burkholderiales > Burkholderiaceae_D > Undibacterium. The sequence goes on from CAYWNE010000029.1 coordinate 9,018, forward strand.
CTCGGTGTCAGCAATAGCGTGCTCGATAAAGCGGGCAAGCTCGATATTTCGGAATGGGAAGAAGTGAAGATGCATGCGGCTTATACCGAAACCATCTTATCGCGCATTGGCGCATTTGCGGAACTTGCAAGGGTCTCGGCGGCGCATCATGAAAAGCTCGATGGCACTGGCTATCCGCGCGGTTTGAAGGGCGACGAAATTACACTGGAGACGCGCATCATCACCACGGCGGACATTTTCGATGCGATCACTGCGGAACGCCCTTATCGTGGGGCGACGCCGATTCCTAAGACGCTTGAAATTATGTCAGAAAACCTGCACACGGCAATCGATCCGCGTTGTTTTGATGCTTTGAAAGTGGCGATCGATAAACTCGAAAAGTAAGTCTCTAGAAGTAGCAATGCCGAGCGAGCGATGAGGCAGCTCGGCATTGTTCGTTTTTAGATCTGAACCCGTGTTCCCAACTCAATCACGCAGTTGTTTGGTAAGTGGAAGAAGTCGACCACGCTACGGGCATTGCGCGACATCAGCGCGAACAAGAGTTCTCTCCAGTGGGCCATACCCGTACCCTTGGTCGGTACCACGATCTCACGGCTCAAGAAATACGATGTTTCAAACAAATTGATTTCCAGACCTTCTGTGTGACACATACTCAAGGCCTTGGGGATATCGGGTGTGTTTTTGAAACCATAGTTGACTGTCACTTTCCAGAAGCCCGCAACCAAGGGTTCGACTTGTAAGCGATCTTCAAATGGAATCCAAGGCACGTCATGGAATACCACAGTCAAAATCACATTGCGTTCGTGCAGCACTTGATTGTGTTTGAGATTGTGCATCAAGGCTTGAGGTACGGTGTCCGGATTGGCGACGGCATACACGGCGGTGCGGGCCGCGCGTGGCATGCTGTCGTTGGACAAGGCCGTGATGAAAGGCAGTAATTCGGGATCATCTTGACGAATATGATTGATCAAGAGTTCGCGACCACGACGCCAGGTCGCCATGATGGTAAAGATCGTAGCGCCGAGCGCCAAGGGGAACCAGCCGCCTTCGATGATCTTGAACGAACATGAGATCACCAAGAGACCATCAAACAATAAGAACACACTGGTGGCGCCAACCGCCAAAGCCAGGTGATAACGCCAGCCATGACGCACAACAAAGAAGGTCAGTAAAGTTGTGATCAACATGGTGACCGTCACTGCAATCCCATACGCTCCCGCCATAGCTGAAGAACTACCAAAGCCCAAGACGGCCAACAAGACGCCGACTAACAACATCCAATTCACGCTAGGAATATAGATCTGACCGACTTCTTTGACGGACGTGAAATGCACCTGCATGCGTGGCAATAAACCAAGTTGCATTGCTTGTTTGGTCATTGAGTAAGCGCCTGAAATAACAGCTTGTGAAGCAATGATCGTGGCGACTGTGGCCAGAATTACTGCAGGCACCATCATTTGTTGTGGAAATAGATGGAAAAATGGATTGTCGAGAGCGCTCGCATCACGCATCAACAAGGCACCTTGTCCCATGTAGTTGAGTGCGAGGGCAGGCATGACGAGTCCGGTCCATGCTAAACGAATCGGACGTTTGCCGAAATGGCCCATGTCAGCGTACAGCGCTTCGGCTCCGGTGAAGGCGAGGACAATCGCACCAACCACGACGAACACGTGACCGCCTTGCGCTTGCAAGAACATGATGGCGTTGAGGGGATTGAGCGCAGCAAGAATCGCCGGTTGTTTGGCGATTTCAACGATACCGGTAAAACCGAGTACACCGAACCAAATCACAATGATAGGGCCAAACATTTTGCCGACGACCGAGGTGCCATGTTTTTGTACAGCGAATAAAGCGATCAGAATACCAATGGAAATCGGTAAGACGTAAGGTTTAAAACTTTGTGAAATCACTTCTAAACCTTCGACTGCACTCAGCACTGACATGGCCGGTGTAATCACACTATCGCCGTAAAACAAGGAGGCACCAAGTACGCCAGTGAGTAATAAGATGACACGCTTACCGTGCGTGCTTCCAGCAGCTTTCGCAGCGAGGGCGGTTAAGGCCATGATGCCACCTTCGCCATTATTGTCCGCACGTAAAATCAGCATCACGTATTTCAGTGTTACCACCATCATCAAGCCCCAGAAAATCACTGAGACTGCACCAATCAGATGCGTGGCATCAAGCGGCACGCCGGTAGCAGGGCTAAAAATTTCCTTCATGGTGTACAGTGGGCTGGTACCGATATCGCCATAAACCACACCCAGCGCGCCCAAAGTTAGGGCGGCGACGCTTTCGCGTTGTGAATCTGTGCTCATAGTTTTTCTACAAAAAAGTCAACGAGTGCACACTATAGGATTTGTCATATAAGGAAAGCATAAGGACGCAGGCCTTACGCAAAACAGACGCTAGCGTTGTTGCTGTCGCCTCGCCGTACCTGTGTACTGTCTTCGGCGACGCGCCTAGCTAGCGCAATTTTGCGTAAGGCCTCTCGGTACAAACAGACGCTAGCGTTGTTGCTGCCGCCTCGCCGTACAGGTGTACTGTCTTCGGCGACGCGCCCCCGACTAAGGCATTCGAGGGCAGGCTCTAGTTAGTGCAATTTTGCGTAAGGCCTCTCGGCATAGGCCGTCGTTAGCGTCGTTGCTGTCGTTCTTACTCGCTGGCTAAACGATAGCCAACGCCAGTTTCGGTGAGAAGATAACGAGGCTCAGCGGGATGGGTTTCGATTTTGGCGCGTAATTGCCCCATGTAGAGGCGGAGATAGTGGGTGTGCTCAATATATTCTTGGCCCCAGACGTCGCTCAGTAACTGACGATGGGTGACGACTTTGCCGGTGCTGCGTACCAATCTCGCCAAGAGATTAAATTCCGTCGGTGTCATATGGACTTCCTGTTCCCGCAGCAGGACGCGATGGGCTTGTAAGTCGACCTCGAGTTCCGCCACCTTATACTGCGTCACGGCAGCGCTGACATTGGTGCCTCGGTGACGTAAGGCGACGCGAATGCGGGCTAGGAGTTCGGGGATGTTAAAAGGTTTGGTCAAGAAATCATCGGCACCGATATCGAGCAAGCGAACTTTTTGTTCTTCTTGATGGCGAGCGGAAATCACTAAAATCGGAAGATTATCATGTTGTCGAGCCGCTCGGACCAAGGTCTCACCATCGCCATCTGGTAGACCGAGGTCGAGTACGATGACGTCGGGTTTTTGTCGCTGCAAAATTTGGCTTGCCTCGCCCAATGAAGTCGCCGTGATGACTTCGAACCCCTCGATCGATAAGGATGACTTAACCAGCGTCCGTATCTCTTTGTCATCTTCGACAATCAAAACTTTTAACATGCTTCCGTATTTTCCTTTTCGAGCGAGATGTATGGAATGTGTCCCACATTATATGCCTCTTGGCTGTTCGGCTTCGAGTGGTAAATGCAGTAAGAAATTGCATCCACCGTGGCGACGGTTATGAACCTCAAGCTGTCCATGGTGGGCTTTTGCAATTGCCATACAAACAGCCAGACCGAGCCCCGCACTGCGTTGATTGGCTTGATCGTGTGTTGCTAAACGTGAATAGGCCTCAAAGATCGTATGATGCTCGTTCAAAGGAATACCCGGGCCCCGGTCCTTTACTGCAACTTCGATGAAATGTTGTGGCCCAGTCGTGGTTTGTCGCACCAGGAGTTCGACTTCTGCCTCACTATATTTGAGCGCATTGTCAATGAGGTTGTTGATCAGCTGCGAAATCAAAACAGGGTCGATCCGTAGTAAAGGGAGATCTTGCTCGACACGAGTAACAATACGTTGTCCGTTAGGGCGTCGGCGTATCCGAGTCACAATGGTGCCGACGATTTCTTCCATGGCTTCCCAACTACGTCGTAGACTTGGGCTATCGGCACTGAGGCGGACTAATTGCAGTGTGTTTTCAGTGATGCTCGTCAAATAGTTCGCTTCTTCAATGATATGCTGTAACAGACGATCTTGTTCCTTGTCGTTGAGCTTGTCACGTTGGCTCAACAAAGAAGATGCGGCACCGATAACCACCGCCAGAGGTGTGCGCAAATCATGCGAAATAGCCGAGAGAAAGCGGCTTTGCAATTGCTGTTTTTGGGCTTCAGTCTGAGCTGCAATCGCAGAGGCTGCAACGTCGAGTCGGTGCAATGATTGTGTGAAGAGTGAGCAGAGGGCGCGTGCATGATCTTGCGCGGCCGAATCGAGATCAGCAACTTCAGTGATGCAAACCGCTCCCCAAAACTGATCTTGATCACCGAGCGGCAGATACCAGGCATTTAGATCTGGCCAGCGCAAAGTGCCTGTGCCCAAGATACTTTTTTCTTGTATGCAGGCGCGTAAACCATTGGCATTTTCAGTCGGTACACCAGTACATTCGAGCTCGTGTTGTTGGTTGTAGAGTGCAATATAACTAGTTCCGGGAAATGCGTGAACGAAGGCTTCTCGCATCAGTGCGGCAGTTGTGTCAAGTTGATCGGTATTGGCTAGGCAAATTGCTAGCTCTTGCAGCTGCTTGGCACGTTTCTCATTGGTGCGAGCCGAGAAAGTCTCTAACTTGAGTGCTGTGGTCAAGCGGTTGATGACCAAGGCCACGGCCAACATCGTGAGGAGGGCGAGGATGTTTTCCGAACGGTCAATATGGAAGGAATAGCGCGGTTCGATAAAGAAGAAATTGAGAGCAAGCAGTGATAAACAGGCCGCCAAAATAGCGATGTAGCGATCGAAATAATACGCGGCTAAGACGATGGCCAATATGTAAACCATCGCCAGCCCGGTAAAGCTTAGGTAAGGTTCGGCCGCAGAAGCGACAGCAGTTGAGACGCCCATCAACAGACTAAGTAGGGCGACTTGACGCCAGATGTGAGCGCTACGTTTGAAGTATTGTAAGACGGAGGTGCTCATGCGATTAGACGATAGCCGACGCCGGTCTCTGTAATGAAGTATTGTGGCTGCGCCGGGTCCTGTTCTAATTTTTGCCGCAGATTTGCCATGTAAATACGCAAGTAGTGACTGCTCTCAGAGTGATTGGGGCCCCATACGTCGTGCAGCAACTGACGATGAGTCAGGACTTTTCCACGGTTCCGAATGAGGACGGACAGTAAGCGATATTCTAGCGGACTCAAGTGAACCGCGTTACCCGCCTTGAGCACGATACGTTTGCCGAAGTCGACTTGAATATCGCCGAAGCGAATTTCGTTCTCGTTTTCTGCACTGACTTGCTGACGCCGCCTTAGATGAGCGCGTACCCGTGCTAGTAACTCAGCGGCGCCGAACGGTTTGCTTAAGAAATCATCGGCTCCCGCGTCTAGTGCGGCGACTTTTTCATGCTCTTGGCTCCGTGCAGACAAGACGATGATGGGCATCGCACTCCAGCTTCGAAGTTCGCGAATCACGTCAAGGCCATCGATATCTGGTAGACCAAGATCTAGTATCACCAAGTCAGGCTTGCGGGTCGCACATGTAATTAAGCCTTGTTTGCCAGTTTCGGCTTCAAACGCAGACATATTCTCGCTCTCGATGGCGGTACTAAGAAAGCGTCGAATTTGCTTTTCATCTTCAATTAACACGATATGAATTTTTGAATCGCTCATGTCTATGTACTTTGTCTGGGCTTTGTTGCCGCGTCACTGGCAAAAATCTAGTGACGCTGTTCGAGATTTTCCGGTGAATGAGGCGTAGCCGCTGCTTCACTTTCAGCCTCAATCCCTGAATATTGGGGAGCTACTCCAACCGGCAACGTAAAACTGAAACGCGCACCGTGATGAGCAGAGTCTGGCTGTCGATTTTCAGCCCATATCTTACCACCATGGGCTAATAAGATGCTTTCACAGATTGCTAGACCAAGTCCAACACCACTGCTATTGCTCTCGTTCTCGCCGCGTGAAAATTTCTCAAAAATATTGATACCCGTCGGCAAGCCGATGCCATCGTCTTCGACCGTCACTAAGACATGCTGCTCTTCGCAGATAGCGCGAAGCGTGATGTGTAGACCGCCGTATTTGGCGGCGTTTTCTAGCAAATTGCATAGAACTCGCTCTATTAACACCGCATCAAAATGAATCAAAGGAAGACTTGTGTCTAAATCAACCTTCACTTGAGTATGGCTAAGTGCATGTTGACTTGCGCGTAGTGCACTGCCGACAACTTCCTCGAACGGTTGCCATTCTAGATTAAGCTGTACTTTTCCCGAACGGAGTCGAGCCATATCGAGCAGGTTGATGACTAAGCCATTCATTCGTAAAGCTTCATCATGAATCGCTTGGCAAAGTTCTTCGTGTTTATCTTGCTCTAAGTTCCGTCTGATGCCATGCAAAGTACTGGACAAACCCACGATCGCTGTTAATGGTGTGCGCAGGTCGTGCGATAGGGCTGAGAGTAAAGAATTGCGCAGACGCTCGGCCTCCATGCCGAGCATGACCTCTTGCGCAATTTCAACGTAGTGGACGCGTTCGACCGCCAGCGCAATTTGGGCTACGCAGGTGTCTAGCCAAAGTCGCAATTCCGTCTGTTGCAAGAAATCGGTATGCTTGGTTTGAAGCGCAACCACGCCTCGTACACGGGTGGGGGCGATCAAGGGCAGATAGAGTGCTGAGTGTGAAGGTAGGGTATTGGTGCTGGCCCCCGCGGCCTGTTGATTGTCGAATACCCATTGCGCAACATCGAGATCATAGTCGGGCAAGGCGGCGTCAGACGAAGCTGGCGATGCGGCTTGAATTTTTTCTTGTCGATTTGCGAGAAGTACGGCAATTTTGGCGTGGAAAACTGATGCCAGATGTTCGATCGCGATGTCATTGATTTGTTCGTTGGTGAGTGCTGCAGAGAGCGCTTTGCTCAATTTGTAGAGGGCTTCGGTGCGGCGCTCGCGAAACAGCGCTAGGCGCGCCTGCGCCCGCAAGTTTGATGTCAGGCGACTAATGAGCAACGAAATGCTCAACATGACAATAAAGGTAATCAAGTACTGACCATCGCTGACGCTGAAAGAAAAACGCGGAGGAACGAAAAAGAAATCGAAACTGGCAACACTCAAAAACGAGGCCAGTATTGCGGCGTTGCGGCCAAAGCGCACACTGATCAAGACCACCGTCACCAAATAAAACATGACCACATTCACGAGATCGAAAATCTCAATCAGGCTTGCCGAAATAAGGGTGGTGAACAAACAGCTGATGATCGTCCAAAGATAACTTGACCACTGCGTGTGCTCCCCTTGTTGATCGCCAAAATGTGGAAAGCTAGATGAGACAGGCGACGAGGCATTATCTTTGTGATCTGGCTTACCCGCGGTATTGCTCTCCTGAAGTGGTGCCAAATCGTGGGCGACAACAACAATGTCGATATCGGTCGATCTTTGGGCAAGCTCACTTGCTAAACTCGATCGTAAAAGGCGACGCCATAGCGATCGACGTGAACGCCCAACGACAATTTTTGAGGCGTTGCGACTGTGGGCATAGGAGAGGATTAATTCGGCAATGCTATGCCCCATAAGGCTGGTTGTTTCAGCACCCAGTTCTTGGGCCAGGCGTAAAGAGCTATTGATTTGATTTTGTTGTGCTTGGTGGCGTGCAGTTGGGGTATCGGTTTCGACAGAAACGGCAATCCAATCGGCTTTCAATGTGGCAGCCAGTCGCGCTGCACCGCGGATCAAACGCGGCGCACTTTCGTCGGCGCCAACACAGACCAACAGTCGCTCCTTAGCTTGCCAGACGCGCTGTATCGATTGATGTTCGCGATAGTCGCGCATCGCACCATCGACATGGTCTGCCGTGCGACGTAAGGCCAGTTCGCGTAGCGCAATTAAATTACCTTTCCGAAAAAAATGCTGACCCGCGCGCTGCGCTTGTGTTCCAAGGTAGATCTTGCCATCGCGTAGTCGATCTAGGAGCTCATCTGGTGGCAAGTCAATCAAACTGATGGTATCGGCGCCATCGAACACGTGATCGGGGACGGTTTCCCACACCCGTATGCCAGTAATTTGCCCGACCACGTCGTTCAGAGATTCTAGGTGTTGGACGTTGAGTGTGGTGAACACATCAATCCCAGCGGCCAGCAACTCTTGGATGTCTTGCCAGCGTTTTGCGTGGCGAGAACCTGCCACATTGGTATGGGCAAGTTCATCCACTAAAAGCAGTTGTGGCGCGCGCGCGAGTGCGCCGTCAAGATCGAATTCCTGAAGCTCCTTGTCTTTGTGTACAAAGGATTTTCGGGGAAGGATTTCGAAGGGTGTCGTCATTGCCACGGTATCGGCGCGTCCATGGGTTTCGACAATGCCAACAACAACGTCCCGGCCTTGCTGCGCTTCTTGCTGCGCAGCCTTGAGCATGGCATAGGTCTTGCCGACGCCGGCGCACGCACCGAAGAAAATCTTGAGCTTGCCGCGTTTTTGTTTTTCTTCTTCGCGTTGTAACTGGCTGAGTAACTGATCAGGGTCGGGACGTGGTTTATTCATGGACATGGAATTGATGACGGACCATTCTAATAGGAAGGATCGCTTTCCTGATTCTGGCTAGCCTTAATGATGGCGATCCAGCGCAAGATTAAGCTCCAGCACGTTGACCCTTTCCTCACCGAAAATTCCCCACTGGGGTGCTTGCGTATATTGTTTGACTGTAGCACGGACCTGCTCGCTTGTCATACCACGTGCTTTGGCAACGCGTGAAACTTGGTATTCCGCAGCCGCAGGGCTGATATGCGGATCGAGGCCGCTAGCCGAAGCGGTGATGAGCTCGCTCGGAATCGCTGCACGATTGCTTGGATCTGCGGCATGCAAAGCTTGGATGCGCTCTTGCACTGCTTGGCGCAATGCTGGATTTGAGGGACCTAAGTTCGAGCCGCCTGAAGCTTCGCCATTGTGGGGAAAATTGGCGGTCGCTGAGGGGCGCCCCCAAAAATATTGCGGTGATTGGAAGGGCTGACCAATCAATGTAGAGCCACGGACCTGACCTCGTTCCTCAATCAAACTGCCATTGACCTGTTGTTTTAAGAAGAGTTGCCCAAGACCCGTGCAAAGTAAGGGGTACAAAACGCCCGTAATGACGCTGAGCAGCAGAAAGCTAACGACCAGAGTTCGTGTTGTTTGTAAAATTTTCATAATAGTGCTCTTGGGAGGTGTGCTAGATTAAATGTGTTGCGCTAAGTATTACGTCAATCAATTTGATACCAATAAAAGGAACCAATAGTCCGCCAAGTCCATAGATGAGGAGATTGTCACGCAGCAGTCTGGCCGCACCAACGGCACGGTAATTAACGCCTTTGAGTGCCAAAGGAATCAAGAAGATGATGATCAAAGCATTAAAGATTACCGCGGAAAGAATGGCGCTACTTGGGCTGGATAGATGCATCAAGTTGAGTGCATTCAATTGTGGATAGCTCAATGCGAAAGCGGCCGGGATAATCGCGAAGTACTTCGCCACATCATTGGCGATACTAAAAGTTGTGAGTGCCCCGCGAGTCATTAGCATTTGTTTGCCAATTTCGACGATCTCGATCAACTTCGTTGGATTGGAATCGAGATCGACCATATTGCCAGCTTCTTTCGCTGCTTGCGTTCCGCTATTCATGGCCACCGCAACGTCGGCTTGCGCTAAGGCTGGTGCGTCGTTGGTGCCATCACCGGTCATCGCCACTAATTTGCCTTCACTTTGGTGAGAGCGAATCAATTTCAGTTTGTCTTCTGGAGTCGCTTCTGCCAAGAAATCATCAACTCCTGCTTCCGCTGCAATGGCGGCAGCGGTGAGCCGATTGTCACCTGTGATCATGATGGTCTTGATGCCCATTTGCCGCAATTCCGCAAAACGTTCTTTGATGCCACCTTTGACAATGTCTTTGAGTTCGATCACACCCATGACACGTTGATCATCAATCACTACCAATGGTGTACTACCGCGACGCGCGACTTGATCGACCATCTCGCTGACGGCAGAGGGAAAGTTGAGATCAAAATGTTGCAAGTGTTTCTTAATCGCGTCGACCGAACCTTTGCGTATGCATCTTAAACCACCATCATGCTGGAGATCGACTCCACTCATTCGAGTTTGCGCAGTGAAAGCGACGAAATTCGCCCCCATGGTTGCTAGCTCACGTTGGCGTAATTGGAAACGATGTTTAGCCAAGACCACGATCGACCGTCCCTCTGGAGTTTCATCGGCGAGAGAGGCCAATTGAGTGACATCGGCAAGCTGCTCTTCGGTGATCCCGGGGGCTGGTAAAAAGGCGCTCGCTTGGCGATTGCCCAAAGTAATCGTGCCTGTCTTATCGAGTAAAAGCACGTCAACATCACCAGCGGCTTCCACTGCGCGACCAGAGCTTGCGATGACGTTTGCTTGCATCATACGGCTCATACCAGCGACGCCAATCGCAGATAGTAAACCGCCAATGGTCGTTGGAATTAAACACACTAGTAGTGCTATCAATACGGTCATGCTGACGGTTTGTCCTTGTCCCGCCGCAGTGACACTGTACTGTGAGAACGGCAGCAAGGTCACGGTCGCCAGCAAGAAAATAATGCTGAGAGCCACCAACAGGATAGTGAGGGCGATCTCATTCGGCGTTTTTTGTCGTTTCGCGCTCTCGACCATGGCAATCATTTTGTCGAGAAATGCTTCACCCGGATTCACCGAAATACGCGCGATGATCCAATCCGACAATACGCGGGTGCCTCCAGTTACAGCGCTGAAGTCACCACCAGATTCACGTATGACGGGTGCCGATTCACCCGTAATAGCCGATTCGTCAACCGAAGCAACGCCTTCGATAACTTCGCCATCGGCTGGCACAATATCCCCCGCTTCGATTAGTACGATATCGCCTTTCACCAGGCTCGATCCGTTGACCAAGAGGCGGGTAGCGTCTCTTTTTGTCTGCAGTAACTTCTTGGCTTTGACATCTTGTTTTGCTTCTCGAAGCGCAGCGGCTTGCGCTTTGCTGCGGCCCTCAGCCAGGGCCTCAGCGAAGTTGGCAAACAGCACGGTGAACCAGAGCCACAAAGTAATCGCGAGAATAAATCCTGGCGGCGCTTCGCCTTGGCCCCAATAGGCCTGAGCCGCCAAGGCTGTGGTGAAAAGACTGCCGATGTAGACGATAAACATCACAGGATTTTTGATTTGGTTTTGAGGGGTGAGTTTGTAAAATGCGTTGACAACCGCAGGCCATAAAATGCGCGCGCTCATCAATGATTGTTGAATGGGATAAGTCATCGTAATTCTCCTAACGTCTGCAAGTGGTAATGAGTGAGGAATACGACTTGCAAGCGTGTTCGTGTTCGAATGAAGCAATGGGAAAGTCTTTACTTGAGCAGCATTAGGTGCTCGACGATTGGACCCAAGGCGAGTGCAGGTATGTAGGTGAGCGCACCGACGATCAAAACCGTTGCGATCAATAGCGCGATGAATAAAGGACCGTGCGTTGGTAAGGTACCTGCAGTCACTTGAAGGCGCTTCTTCGCTGCCAGAGAACCTGCGATCGCCAACACAGGAATGATGATCCAGAATCGCCCAAACCACATAGCGATTGCGGTCGTGATGTTATAGAACGGGGTGTTCGCCGATAGGCCTGCGAAGGCACTTCCATTGTTGTTAGCGGCTGAGCTATAGGCGTATAAGATTTCCGAAAAACCATGGGCCCCAGGGTTTGCCAAACCGGCGAGACCATCCGGATGTAAGACGGCGAGTGCGGTGAAACATAACACCAGAAGTGGCGTAATCAAGATTGCCATGGAAACCATTTTCATCTCGTAGGATTCAATTTTCTTACCAAGGTATTCGGGTGTACGACCTATCATGAGACCTGCGATGAAGACCGCTAGAATGGCAAAGATCAGCATCCCGTAGAGCCCTGAGCCGACGCCGCCGAAGACCACTTCTCCCAATTGCATCAGGATGAGTGGAACCAAGCCGCCCAAAGGATTGAGCGAGTCATGCATGGCATTTACAGCACCGCATGATGCTGCGGTCGTGATGGTGGCAAATAATGCTGAGGCGGTGACGCCAAAGCGCGACTCTTTGCCTTCCATGTTGCCAATGCTTTGATCGAGCGCGAGGCCTTGTAGTCCTGCGTTGGCTTGTTGTTCCGCCACAATTGCGGCACCAGCAAAGGCGACGAAAAGTAATAGCATGCTAGCGAAGATCGCCCAGCCTTGGCGTTGGTCTTTGATCATGCGTCCAAAGGTAAAACACAATGCAGCAGGTATCAGAAAGATGGCAAGCATCTGCATGAAGTTCGATAAAGGTGTTGGATTTTCAAATGGATGTGCGGAATTGGCATTGAAGAATCCGCCACCGTTGGTGCCAATCATCTTAATGGCTTCTTGCGATGCAACTGGACCCATCGGTAAGGTTTGGGTTTGTGTCACTTTTTCCTCGGTGACGGCTTGGCCTTTGGCATCAAGTACAGGATTTCCTTGCTGATCGAGAATCGGTGCTTGGTAGTGCAAGGCTTCGACCAAGGGCACAGTTTGGTAGGCTTTGAAGTTTTGAATCACTCCTTGACTCATCAGGAGGCCTGCAAACACTAAGCTTAAAGGCAGCAAGATATACAGTGTGCTACGTACAATATCCGCATAGAAATTGCCGATGGTCTGACTTGAGTGGCGCGCAAAACCGCGTATTAAGGCGATCACAACAACCAACCCAGTCGCAGCAGAAAAGAAATTTTGCACTGTAAGCGCCAGCATTTGTGTGAAGTAACTCATGGTGCTTTCACCGGCATAGCCTTGCCAATTGGTATTGGTCACAAAACTAATCGCGGTGTTGAAAGACGAGTCTATGCTAGGTGCCGCTAATTGTTGTGGATTCAAAGGCAGCCAAATCTGCAAGCGTTGCACCAGATAGACGATCGCAACGCCGAGGATATTGAATGACAACACACTGATTGCATAGGATTTCCAATTGTTTTCTTCGTCGGCCTTGATATTGGCAAGACGATAGACGCCGTTTTCAAGTGGGGTTAGCAATGGACTCAGAAAGTTGCGTTCACCTTGCATCACTTTGCTGATATAGCCGCCGAGTGGATAGGCCAATAGCCCCAGAATGATAAGGTAAAGGCTGATCTGAAAAAATGCGGACTGGTTCATCAGAAGGACTCCGGTTTGATCAAAGCGTAGATGAGGTACAGCAATAGCAATGCAGCGATGATGGCTCCTGCGATATAAAACAGATTCATGGCTTTTCTCCTAGGCGATGGCAGGCGAAGATGAAGCTAATACTCAGCAGGGAAAGTGCAGCGAAGGCTGCGATGTAAAGGAATTCCATACAAACTCCACAAGTGTGAATCGTGACGAAAGAAGAGCTTAGAGAAACTCGCGTAAAGAAGTCGTTTAGCTTTACGGGGCTGGTATAAAAAAGTTGTAAACGTCACCCGCCTTGGTGTTCACCAAGCTGATAACAAAACGATTTCTGCGAGTTCTTAACAAGGGGCCTAGAAGTTTTGTTGAAGATTGAGGACTAGACTGCTACGTCCGAGGTTTTTGCCGTTTTGGGGAGATGCATAAAATTGTGATTTGGCGTTGGTGCCAACGGCGGCAAGGCCGAGGCTGAGTCCCTTACCGAAGTCTTTGCTGATACCGAGTTTGTAGTCGTTGTAAGTTGCGAGGTGACGATTCTGTCCAGAGACCCATTGACGCCCAGCATGTAGGCTGAGGGTCCAGCTCGGTGCAAGTTCAAATGACTGCGTGAAATCAAGATATTGGCTTGACTTGCTATCGACGATGCCGAATAGCGAGCTGAGTGAGTGCGACAATTTAAGCGAACTGCCTCCATAACTTAGTTGTGTGTAAAGTTCGAGTGTGTTGGCATTATTGAGGCCAATTTGATTCAAATGATTTTGGGCATACACATATTCCAGTAATCCGAGATCGAGTACATATCCCTCGGCGATTTCCGTTTTTTTGCCAAGATAGAGATCCCATTCGATTGGTGTGCGACCTGCGTTGGGGGTATCGCGTATCCATGTGATACCGGAGAGCCAAGTGCCAAAGTACCAGCTGTTGTCAGCGTCAATAAAGTCGGCACCGCCCTGTAGCGTTGGCTTAAACCCTGTTTGCGATATCCCACGATAACGATAATCCGTGACAGCACCGAGATTAAAGCTGAGGGATGCGTTTTTGCTCGCTTCGCTTGAAGTGCTTGGTGATCCAGTGATCGCGTCTGGCTGGGTTTGTGCCATGCTTGGCGCGCTTTGCAGCGTAAGGCCCAGAATGCAGAGGACACAGAATTTCGCAGTTGGTGATGTTTTCATATAGCGCTCCTTGATAAGGTCATGACTACGTTTGCAAATCGCCTGTACAGTGCATATTGATTTGCTTGATTGGGTCAGCGCATTCTATTGAGAGCGATATAAAGAAGCTGTAAACATCAAGGGCGTCGATGTAGAGATTGCGTAAACAAAAAAAACGCGACTCGAATCATCGAAGTCGCGCAAGAGAGGAGGGGAACAGTATTGCGAACTCTTGCTACGAGGCGACCTCGCAGCAAGAGATGGTTTGAGATCAGTTGGTGTTCATTCGGTGTTGATTTAGTTGATGGTCCAAGCGTATTGCAATTTGGCCCAAGACTTTTCGGCAACGCCGTCGACCGTACCGGGTTTAAATTTGCACAGGCTCAAGCCAGCGACTGCGGCACGATCTAAGGCTTTGGAACCACTCGATTTTTCAATACGACTTTCCAATACTTGACCTTCTGGTCCAATCAACATCGCCAAATGAACCACACCTTCTTCACCGAGCGCCAACGAGCGAGGTGGGTATTCGGGCTTGTCACAAGCACGCGCATCAACCACGGCGGCGATGTGCACGGGAGTGTGGGGAACCGTGGTGCTTCCAGTGCTACTTGTACCGCCATCGTTGATTGTAAATTCGCGATTTGTCGGCGCGATTTGCGTGCCTGTTTTGATTTCTGGCACCTCCTTCGAATTCACAACAACTTCTGGCGGTGGAAAGAAACTTTGGGTTGGAGGTGGCAAATCCTTGGTTACTTTTACTTCAGGATCAAGCGGTTTGATCGGTTCAGGTTTGTCGATCACATCGACATAGTCTATAGGTGCTTTATCTTCGCGGTGAATGATCTGCACGGCTTGCATGGCCAGCCATAACATGACCGCATGAGCGCCTACCGCGAACGCAAGTGAAGGCAATTTGCTTTTTGGTTTGTGTGGTGTGGTGTAGAAATCCATGATGCGCTCCCGTTATAAATCAATCTGAATCAATCTCAATCAATGTAAGTCAATCTAAAACACGTTTCACACGCGGTTTGAACTAGTTGCGCGTCGTGTTGGAATTAGAATATGCTAGTAACTAGCAATTTTCAAGTAATTTATGTGGAATTTTGTTTGCTAGATAGTGGCGTTGATAAATCAGTCAGTTTTGGTGACTCATTGGCGTTCAAGCCACGGCACACAAATACTGATGCAAATCAATTACTTAGAGCGATGTGAAGAGGAGATTGGTATTCCTTGGACTTTGCTTTACACTGTCTCTAAATTGCTAGTTAATAGCAAAAATTTTGCGAAACATATTGAGCTGAACGTCATTGAACTTGTTAGTTGTGATGGAAATGTAAAAAAGTTAAGGGAGCTGAGAATGTCTGATGATGCAAAGATCCGTGTTTGTTTGGCAGATGATCATCCGATCGTGATGAAAGGTTTTGCTATGTCTTTGGAGTCGGAAGGCATGGAGGTCGTCGGTTTGGCGAAAACCCCGCAAGAAGCGATCAGCATGTATCGCCAAATGCATCCTGATGTGATGGTGCTCGATATTCGTTTTGGGGCCGAGCTGACAGGGATGGATGCCGCCAAAGAGATATTGCAAGCGCAACCGCACGCGAACATTGTGTTTTTGAGTCAGTTCGATCAAGACGCCTTAATCAAAGAAACCTATCGCATCGGTGCCCGAGCATTTGTGACCAAAGATTGCGATCCCGCAGATTTAGCGACTGCCGTGCAGAAAGCCAGTGAGGCTGAGTTGTTTTTCATGCCTAATATCGCTGAGCGCTTGGCGAATCTTTCAGTGCGCGGTGACCCTTCACCACAGTCTTTGTTGGATGAGCGTAGCTTGCAGATCTTTACCATGATGGCCGAAGGATTGACGAACGTAGAGATCGCCGAGAAGCTCGATCTTTCGCAGAAGACCATCAGCAATATCAGTCAATCGGTGAAGGAAAAATTAGGCATACATCGACCTGCCTTGATCACTAAACTAGCCGTCAAGCATGGCCTCGTTCAGCCTTAATCCTATGCACGCTGATCGTGGTCGATTGGCTGGCGCGTCAGAGCTCAATCAGAAATGGTCGATATGAATCAAAGCTCGGTGATCACACTACTGCGTTCTGCGAGTACGGCGCTTGCACGCTTCTTTTCTTGGCAGCATTGGAGCATACGGCAAAGGCTCTTATTGATTGCCGTGTTTCCCATCATTTATCTGTTTGGCTCCATGGTGATGTATTCCTACTATGCACGTTTCAAAGAAGTGCATGAGGATTTGGATGGTCGGGCAAAGTTAATTTCCACTGCACTCGCCGAAGGTTTGGAGCAGCACTTATTGAGCAGCAATGACAAAGCGGTCAAACAAATGATTTACGGTGTGATGCAGTCAGATCGCAGCATCTATAGGATCGATGTGTACGACCCGTTTCATCAAGAGATCACCCATGTTGAGAACGCGCTTGGCGCGAAACCTGAAGCGCAATCGACTGAGTTACCGATCCTTAAACAGGTGATTTGGGCTTCGATTTTGCTCGGTGATGGCAAGACCGTGGTATCGAAGAGTGAAAAGAGGACCGACAGCAAAAACGAAACGTATAACGCAGATCGGTCACGCGAGGTGCTCGGTTTTGTCCGCGTCACGATGACCCATAGTTATCTGCTGGCTAAACAAAAAACGCGCTTTGGCGTTGAGTTGTTGATGTCGCTCTTGGCTTTGTGCATCAGTGCCATCGTGGCCTGGTATTTGTCAGCATCAATGACACGCCCGTTGCGTGACGCGATCGAGGTTTTGCGTGCGATTCGCGCAGGGCAGACGCAGCAACAGCTTGAAGTCAACACCGGCGGTGAACTTGGAGAACTGCAGCAGTCGATTAATGAGATGGCGGTAAGCCTCGATCAATCGCGCCAGAACTTAGAAGCGAAAGTTGCGGAGCGCACGCATGAATTGATGTTATCGCGTAATGAGGCTTTGAAGGCCGATGCCGAAAAACGTCGCCTAATTCAAAAAGTCAACGCTATTGTGGAAGCTGAGCGACAGAGCATTGCGGTGGAAATTCACGATGAATTAAATGCCTCTTTGATCGCGGTACGCCTCGAAGCAGAGGGCATTGCCAAGATGGCGGCTAAGGCTCAGGCAGAATCGCAGGCTTCACCCGCAGAGAGTTCGCTAACCGATTGTAAAGAGCGACACCATGTAACTTGGGGCGAAATTCAACAACGTGCGAAAAACGTGGTATCGATGGCGCTGAGTTTGTACGCCAATGGACGTAACTTGGTGCGGCGCCTGAGACCTGAAGTTCTTGAGGTGATGGGGCTACAGGGGGCGATTGAGGAGATGCTACGTCTGTACAATGATAGCGGTCAAAGTTGTCACTTTAGCTTCCAAGCACAAGGTGATTTTTCGCGCTTGCCTTCTGATCTTGCCATTTCAGCATACCGCATTATTCAAGAAGCCAGCTCCAATATTCTCAAACACGCAGGGGCAAGTAAGGCAGATCTACAACTCGAAATGACGGAGGCCAGTTTGCTGATTGCAGTCAGTGACAATGGCTGCGGTTTCGATCCCGAACAAATGAGTGCGGGCATAGGTCTCACTGGCATGCGTGAACGATGCGCCATTTTGAATGGCAGTTTGAGCCTTGAATCGCAAGCTGGACAAGGAACGCAGATTCGTATCTCGTTACCAATTGCTTGATTGTTTTGTATCAAATTGTTGGGTGACCGGCATAGGAGCTTCGCTTATCTAGCTTCGCGCGGAAGACTTCCTATCGACTTTGGGCGACAAGTTCTGACAAAAAAACGATAAATGCTTTTCTTTTAGAGGTGAATCGGCGATTTTGGCGAACTTTGTCGAACCGTTTTGGTCTAGATCTGGCGTGGTGAAGTTTCTTTGGTCGGTGAATTTGTCATAATTTGAAACCAGTCAGCTAGGTCGCGCTGCTGCTAGGTCGTCGAAGTAATGGTATGCTTGCTGTACTGAAGTGCGCGATGTTAGCGAGGTCAGGTAGGACTTGCGTGTATTCGTGTTTATATTCGTGTTTAGAGCTTTGTAGAAGTAAGTTTGTCAATTGTTAAGAATAGACCGCTTGCTTTGAGCTTAGTTGGAAGTTGGATTTGAAACCGCTGATGTTTTCTTATGCTTCGGGTTGAGTTCGCTCGTAAGGCGCGTAAGAATTATGCTCGGATCCGAAAATGAAATTTGTACGCTCTATGTGTACCGTAAATACGAATAAATGAAAGGATGATAGTCGCTGCTGGGCTGAGGAGTAGCTCTGAAACAGACTTCATTCGTTTGGAGATAGATGATGAAAAAGACTTTGTTAAGTATCGCCTTGGGCTTGGTGATTAGTACCCATTTTGCAACTGCCCAGCCGACAACCCCCGACACGGCCAAAGCGCCACTCCTTGTTACAGAATTCCGACCTCAAGCGCAACAGATTCAAGCCGCAAATATGACGGCCGAATTCCTGACTCGCTTCCACTACAAAGCAACACCGCTGGACGATGAAATGTCTGAAAAGATTTTTGATCGTTACTTGAAGTCCTTAGATCCAGATCATGTTTTCTTTCTACAAAGCGATATCGATCAATTCAGCGCGGCGCGGACCAAATTGGATGACGCGATTTTGAATCAGGATTTGGGCGTGCCATTCGCGATGTTCAATCTCTATCAAAAACGTTTTAAAGAACGCCTGACTTATGCACGTGAATTGCTCGAGAGCGATTTCGACTTCGCGGTGAAAGAAGCATACAAATATCAACGCGACAAAGAACCTTGGCCAAAAGATGATGCAGCGATGCGTGATTTGTGGCGTCAGCGTGTGAAGAACGATTGGTTACGTTTGAAATTGGCAGGCAAAGAGAAAGAAGCAATTCGCTCAACGCTGTCGAAACGTTATGAAACCACGATGACGCGTATGAATAAATTGAAGAGCGAAGACGTGTTCCAACTCTTCATGAATGCCTATGCAACCTCGGTTGAACCGCATACGAATTATTTAGGTCCTAAAGCGGCAGAAGATTTTGATATCGCCATGCGTTTATCGATGTCTGGTATCGGCGCGACTTTGCAAGATCGCGACGAGATGGCGACCATTCGTGAATTGGTGCCAGGTAGTCCAGCGGCCTTGTCCGGCAAATTGAAAGTTGGTGACCGTATTGTCGGTGTGGGTCAAGGGGCGAACGCGACACCCGTTGATGTCATGGGTTGGCGCCTCGATGATGTGGTTGCTTTGATTCGCGGCCCTAAGGACACACCAGTTACCTTGGATGTATTACCTGCCGATGCTGGGCCGGATGGCAAACATGTGACAGTCGTATTGATTCGCAATAAGATCACCTTAGAGCAACAAGCAGCGAAAAAATCGATCTTGGAAGTGAAGGCAGCTGATGGGGTTCGTCGTATCGGCGTGATTGCCTTACCAACCTTCTATCAAGACTTTGATGCCCGTCGTCGTGGCGATAAAGATTTTAAGAGCGCAACGCGCGATGTGGCTCGTTTGCTCGGCGAACTGAAGAAAGAAAAGGTAGATAGCGTCCTTATCGATTTGCGTGATAACGGCGGTGGCTCTTTAAATGAAGCGGTCGAATTGACGAGTTTGTTCATCGGCAAAGGCCCGGTCGTGCAACAGAAGAACGCGCAAGGCCGTGTGCATGTTGAACGTGATAGTGCAGGTGTGGTCGCTTGGGACGGCCCTATGGGTGTCATGATCAATCGCGGCTCTGCGTCTGCATCAGAAATTTTTGCGGCAGCAATTCAAGACTATGGCCGTGGCCTCATCATCGGTGAAAATAGTTTCGGTAAAGGTACCGTGCAAACGGTAATTAGTTTAGATCAAATGGCGCGCAGTGAAAAAGCGCAGTATGGTGATCTGAAAATGACCGTGGCACAGTTCTTCCGTGTCAATGGTGGAACGACGCAATTGCGCGGCGTTACACCAGACATCGCGTATCCGACTTTTATCGATGCAGATTCCTATGGTGAATCGAGCTACGACAATGCCTTGCCTTGGGTGCAGATTAAGCCAGCAGATTATCAACCAGTTGGTAATCTGAAAGACTTGCAAGGGATGCTGCAAGTTCGTCATGAATTGCGGATTGCTAAAGATAAGGAATTCCAATTCATTAAGGAAGATATCGCTGAATACAAGCAGCAAAAAGAAAAGAAAGAGATTTCTTTGAACGAAGCTGAACGCCGCGCCGAACGGGATGCTCGTGAAAAGAAAATCAAAGAGCGTGAAGAATATCGTGCCTCATTGGAATGCAAAGAAAAATCGTCAGAGAAATGTTTGAAGGCGAAGTCGAAACTCAATAATAAGCAAGATGATGGTTTGCAAGGTAGTGAGCGTAGTTTGGCGGCAGAATTGGCGGAAGAAAAAGCCAATAAGGAAGCAAAAGACGTTTATCTCTTGGAAGCAGCGAATATTCTTAGCGATGAAATCGAATTGATCAAAACCAATAAGAAAATCGCAGCGGAAGTAATGCCTAAGTTGGCGGGTAAAACCAAAGAGGCGCAATGATGTGATAGCGGCCCGATGTAGACTGTAGGGCTCCGTTTTGAGTTGAATAATAGAGAACAGGAATCGAGCGAGATGACCATCGTCGCTTGATTCCTGTTTTTTCATAGCCATGAGAATTATCTGAATCAGATGCAAGAATTCTCGTGGGCCGAGATTGATGAATGTATGAACGAGTTTTTTGAGTCAAAGCGCAAGCGGCAGGTGCGCTCAGGTGTTTGGCAACAGGCGTTACGTATCTCATGTTGTGCGGTGATCGTTCTTGGCCTGCAATTGACGGCCAATAACGCGGTGGCACAAAATAATTCCAAGGTAGCAGTCATTCCAAAAACCTATGTCTTCAGTGACACGCTTGAGCAACGAGTGAAAGCCTGCGTCGCTTGTCATGGTTTGCAAGGCCGTTCCACCAGTGCCGGATATTTTCCAAGAATCGCAGGTAAGCCCGCCGGTTACTTATTTAATCAGCTCGTGAACTTTCGTGAGCAAAGGCGCCGCTATCCCTTCATGAATTACATCGTTGCGCATTTGTCTGATGATTATTTGCGCGAGATGGCAGAGTATTTTTCGGCACAAAATCCACCGTACGCCAGACCGATTGCCAGTTCGGCCAGTACTTCCATTATGGAAAACGGGCGGCAACTTGTAATGAAGGGCGATGCACAACGAGGGCTGCCTGCTTGTGTCGCCTGTCATGGCGAACGGATTACGGGTATCGCGCCGTTTGTACCTGGACTTTTGGGTTTGCCACGAGATTACTTGGTTGCGCAGCTCGGTGCGTGGCAGAGCGATAATCGGCACACGCTTGCGCCTGATTGCATGGCGCAAATCGCCAAAAAACTAAAGCCAGCAGAGATTGAAGCGATTTCGACTTGGTTGGCTGATCAAGCAGTTCCCGCCGAATCGAAAGCGGAATTGGCTGACAGTCGACGCCAATGGCCGATGAAGTGTGGGAGCAATCTGCCATGAGAACCGTAAAGCGCATTGCAGGGATTTTGTTTGGTCTGAGCGTGTTACTTGTGCTTGGGCTTGGCGCTTATGGATATTGGGGCTTGGAGCAAGGTGCTAACGAAGCGAGTAGCTTGACGACCCTTGCAGCACCGATGACGACTAAGCAAACTACCGGTACGAACAGTGATGCGCAAGCGGACTCCAATAAAGATGGTCTTTTAGAGCGCGGTGCTTATCTTGTGAAGCAGGCCAACTGTGCGGGCTGTCATACAGCCATCGGTGGCAAGGCCTTTGCAGGCGGTCGCATTTTGCGATCCGAGTTTGGAGATTTTGTAACGCCGAATATCAGCCCCGATAAGACGACAGGCATTGGTACTTGGAGCGCCGATGAGTTTTGGCGCGCACTCCATAATGGAAAGGGTAAAGATGGGCGACTGTTGTATCCCGCTTTTCCGTTTGAAAACTATACCCATATCACTCGCGCCGACGCCGATGCGATGTGGGCGTATTTGCAAACCGTACCTGCGGTTCAACAAAGCAATCCTGATCATCAATTGCGTTCGCCCTATGACCAGCGCTGGATGCTTGCTTGGTGGCGGGCCCTGAATTTCCGCCCTGGCGCATTGCATTATGAGGCGCGCGAGAGTGCTGCTTGGAATCGTGGCGCTTATTTGGTGCGTGGACTTGCCCATTGCAGCGCATGCCACAGTGCGCGCGATAGGCTTGGTGGTAGTAAAGGCAGTGGCGATTTAAGCGGAGCAAATCCGCAAGGGGCTAATTGGTATGCGCCTTCGCTACTTGATGCAAGCGATAGTGAGGTGGGAACTACTGAACCCAAAGCTCTAGAGCGCTTATTACATCAGGGGCAGAATGATCAGCGGGCCGTGTTGGGCACGATGGCAGAAGTGGTGCAGCAAAGTCTGCAAGCTTGGCGAGACGATGATATTGCCGCGATGCGTGAATATCTGCAGCAACAAGCCCGCACAAAAAAAGTGGCCAGCCAAAAACAAGAGGACTTTCTCGACCGTAGCCTTAAACGTAGTGAAATCAGCGCAGATCAAATGCAAGTGCTGCTGATACAAGGTGAAAAAATTTATCGTCAACATTGTGCTGAATGTCATGCCGACGACGGTCGTGGTCGCGCCGGTGTTTATCCGCGCTTGCAAGGTAGTGCTGCCGTGCAAAGAGCGAACAACGGCAATTTGATTCGTGTGATTTTGGCGGGTGGCTATCCGCCTGTTACGCAACACCAGCCACGCCCATTTGGGATGCCGCCTTTTGCGCCTTTTTTGAGTGACGATGAAGTCGGGTTAGTGGCGACTTATATACGCAATAGCTGGGGGAATCAGGCCAGCCCCGTCAGTGCTAGTGAGGTTAATCCATATCGTAGCGTGGCGATTGATTAAGTAATTTGAACTTTTTGCACCGCGACCACTCTCATGAGTTCTTGTGTTGCAAATTGAATAATTGAGAATGCTTGAAAACGATAGAACGAAGATTCTAGGTTTGGTTTATCAATCATTTGTGATCTTGTTTTACAAAAATAAATAGAGGAAAAGTATGAAGCGTAGTTTGATTTCTTTGGCTGTTATTGCGTTGACAGCAACAGCACACCTGCCAAGCCTGGCGACACCAGCGGTCGCAGCTAGCTCGGCGATCGATTTTGATAAGGTCACCAGCCAATTGCCACGCGGTGTGCGTCCATTGCACTACGATGTATCGGTCACACCGAATGCGGCTGAAGCCAAATTTACTGGAAAAGTCAGCATCAAGATCGAGGTCAGCAAAGCGCAGCCAAGTATTACTTTGCATGCGCTCGACATGCAATTTGCCAACGTAGTCTTGCTTGATGCCAAGGGCCGTAAAATAGGCAGCGAAGCGAAAGTTGACATCGATGCGAAAAATCAAACTGCGAGTTTTAGCTTCGGCACAGAAATCCCGAAAGGCCAGTATCAGCTGAGCATGGATTACAGCGGCGTGATTGGCACCCAAGCGGTGGGCTTATTCTCGCTCGACTATGATGTGAACGGTACGAAAAAGCGCGCTCTCTACACGCAGTTTGAGAATTCTGATGCGCGTCGCTTCATGCCTTCTTGGGATGAGCCGATTTTTAAAGCAACCTACAATTTGGATGTGACAATTCCGAGTGAGCATATGGCGGTCAGCAATATGCCTGCGGTTCAAAAGAAAGACCTCGGTAATGGCAAGACTTGGGTGAAATTCGGCACTTCACCAAAGATGTCGACCTATTTGTTATTCCTCAGTGTTGGTGATTTTGAGCGCGCCACAATTAAAGCCGAAGGTACCGAAATTGGCGTGGTGGCCAAGCGTGGCAGTCTCGATCAAGCGCGTTATGCACTTGATGAGTCCGCAGGCGTTTTGCGCTACTTGAATGAATACTTTGGTGTGCGTTATCCGCTGCCTAAACTCGATAACGTCGCGGCGCCAGGGCAAAGCCAATTCTTTAGTGCGATGGAAAATTGGGGTGCGATCTTCACCTTTGAAAGTGCCTTATTACTTGATCCAAAATATTCAACACAGCGCGATAAGCAAACCGTCTTCGTCACTGCGGCTCATGAGACAGCACATCAGTGGTTTGGTGATTTGGTGACCATGCAGTGGTGGGATGACCTGTGGCTCAACGAAGGTTTTGCCTCATGGATGGAAAATCGCATCATGCAACGTTTGCATCCAGAATGGTTGCCAGAGTTTAATGCGATTGGTGTACGTGAAGCGGCAATGAGTCCGGATTCGATGAAGACCACGCACCCTATCGTGCAGCACATTGAAACCGTAGAACAAGCGAATCAAGCCTTTGATACGATTACCTATCAAAAGGGTGAGGCGGTAATCCGCATGTTGGAAAACTATGTCGGTGAAGAGGCTTGGCGTAAGGGCGTGCGTGCCTACATGAAGAAGCATGCGTATAGCAATACGGTGACTAAAGACTTCTTCGATGCGATTGAGAAAGCTGCCGGTAAGCCGATTAAAGCGATCGCCAAAGATTTTACCGAGCAACCTGGTGTACCGATGATCCGTGTCGACGACATCGTCTGTAAAGATGGTAAATCGATTGTGAGTTTGTCGCAAGGCGAATTCTCGCGTGACGAACCGCATCGCGCACCAAAGACATGGCAAGTACCTGTAGTGGCACAAATTGCTGGCACTAAAGTCGAAGGTCGTACTTTGGTTGTTAATGGCAAAGGTAGTTTGACGCTTCCAGCCTGCGGTACAGTGGTTGTGAATGCAGGGCAAAACGGTTACTACCGTACCTTGTATGCACCTAGTGTATTTAGCCAATTGACGAAAAATTTCTCGAGCCTGAAGCCTATCGATCAGGTTGGTGCCTTAGCCGATGTTAACGCGATGACGATTGTTGGACATCAACCGATGGGTGATTTCCTCAATTTGGCAAGTGCGACCCCAGATGACGCGAGCCTACAAGTTTGGATGGCTTCAGCCGGACGCATTCCAGCGTATCTAGGATTCTTGAAAGGCGATGAAGAACGCAGCAATAAACTGAAAGCTTTCACACGTGCCAAACTCAGCCCAGTGTTGAATCGTCTCGGTTGGACCGCGAAGCCGGGTGAGCCCGCTTATGTCGATAACTTCCGCGCCTCATTGATTGGTATGATGGCCGGCCTTGATGATCCTGCGACACTGGCGGAAGCAAAACGTCGATT